>JAGDWU010000013.1 GCA_023256115.1 Candidatus Aenigmatarchaeota archaeon
GTACAATATTCTTTTTCAATACATTAAAGATTATTTTTGTAGAAGAGTAAAGATCACAATCGACATGAATGAAAGCTACTGGAATATTATTTTCCTTGATAAATTCTGGAAGAGTTTTATCAAACCAACCTTTTATTAACTTTACATTCGGTTCTGTTTGCGCTAAATTTCCTAAAAAAATGTACCTTTTGGAAAACCAGATCTCCAATCTTCTGGTAACCCCTCAAAACTATCAAATCCATAAATAACTTTATCTCTGAGCTTAGAAGCTATAAAGTTTATAGTTTCTCCTTTATACACACCAAATTCTAATATTAAACCATCCACCTTAATATTCTGTATACAATAAGATAAGAGTTCAAACTTATTATTAAACATATTTACTTTAGATAAATTTTTTTCTTTTAAGATAAATTCTGCCGTTTCTCTAAGCGCTATTCTCTGAAGCTCCCTTTCTATATTTTTTGCATCCTCATCTAATATGGATTTCACTTTCTCCCTAATATATTTTTTTAGCTTTCCAATCATGATGATACAACCTCCTGAAATATTTGAAAGATAAAAATGTTATAAAAAATGGAAAATAAAAGTTTTGATGCAGAGGAATTAAACCAGATAAAAATCCAATAAAACTTGAAATTAGTATTAAGAAAAGTATATCTAGCATTCTTTTATGTTATTAGGACTTTCTAAAATTATTTCATAAATATCATTGTAAAGCTGTAATTTTCCAATTATACAATATGTTGCATTTATATGTATTTTATCTTTCAAATATTGATAAATATTTGGGAAAACAATTATGTCTAAATAACAAAATTTGCAATTCTCATCTAAACTTCTTAATCTTATAAAATTTACTTTTTCTTTTTCAACAATTTTTTCAACTTTGCCTTTAACCTCTATTTTTTTAAACAAATATTTTTCTTCTATTTGGCTAACATCTAAGGTCTCTATTTTTATATTCAAATATACAAATAATAAAATTAAGAATCCTATAACAAAGGAAGAGAAAGATAAAATAAGTAAAAATCTTTCATCTTTTTTAATCATAATTATGATAGTTATATTTGATTTTGATAAAACTCTTTTTCAACCAGATGAAAAAATTTATGAAGATACTGTTAAATGTATTTATACAAAATTATTAAAGGAATTGTTTCCAGAATTTGTACTTAGAACGACAGAAAAATTACTAGAAAAATTGCTATTGAGAAATAATTTATCATATAAATTAGCATATAAACTAGCGGAAGAAATTATAAAATATCAGCCATCAGAATATTTAAAATATTTATTTCTTTGGTTAGTTAATAGATGTGTAATAGAAAATTACTGTAAAGCAGACTTCGAAAGAGAGAAATTAAGGAATAAAGAAATTTTGAGTAAACTTGAAAGTAAATATGGTAAAATAACAGGAATCTACATAATAACAGCGAATCCTGGAGCATTTAAATTTGTTGTAAATGTTTTACCAGACGATTATAAACATTCAATAAAAGGTATTAATTTTGTTAACCTCTTCTCTTATATTAAAAACAAAGCAGAAACAATTAGTAAAATAAAAGAAAACACGAAAGAGAGAATAATATATATTGCTGATATGCCTGAAGATGAAAAAGTTGCAAAAAAAGCAAATGTAGAATTCTTATCAATATTTAATGTTTGATGCTCATGCACATGTTTATGAATATTCTTTAGAAGAACTAGAAAAAATAAAAGATATAAAAGTCATTTGCGTTACTGAAGATTTAGAGTCCCTTAAAAAATCTTTAGAATTAGCTGAAAGATTTGATAATCTAATTGTTTTCGCTGGAATTCACCCATGGAATTATAAGTTAGCAAATGAAAAATACTTGAAAAAATTTGAAGAATTTATCGATAAAAATATTGATAAAATATTTGGTATTGGTGAGGTTGGTTTAGATAGGATTTTTGTAAAAGAAATAGAAAAACAAAAGAAAATTTTTGAATTTCAAGTAAAAATAGCAAAAGAATATAACTTGCCTTTAAATGTTCACTCGGCCGGAGCTTTAAAAGATGTTTTAAAAATTCTTCAAAAATTTAAAATTGAAAAAGTAAATATTCATTGGTTCTCAAATCCAAATTTTGTAAAACAAATTAATGAACTAAATTATTTTGCTTCTTTTAATCAAACTTTAGAAATAAAAGAAAATCATAAAAAATGTTTAGAATTAATAAATGAAAATTTAGTTTTAATTGAGAGCGACGGCCCATACAATTATAAAAATATTTATCTTCATACCTTAAACATTAAAAACACTTGTGAAATTGTAAAAAAATTGAAAGAAATAGATGAAAATAAAATTGCTAATAATTTTAAAGAATATTTAAAATCTCGTTAATATTTTTATCAATAATTTTTTTAATTTCGTTCATTTTACTTTCATTTTCAGCTTCAATGTGAATTCTAATTATTGGTTCTGTATTTGAAGGCCTTATTAAAAACCAATTATTATCATCAAAAATAACTTTTATTCCGTCTAATGTTGAAATATTAAATTCTTCAAATTTTTCTTTTAACTTTTGCATTACTAATTCTTTTTTTGTATCTTCAACTTTTACTTTATAAGAAATGAAATTATAAGTTTTATACTCTTCTAAAATTTTACTTAAACTCTTTTTTTCTTTTGATAAAATTTGTAAAAATTTGATAAATGCATAAAAAGTGTCTTCATTATATTTCAACTCTTTGAAATAAATGTGTCCAGAATATTCTATTGCAATATCAGCATCTATTTCTTTTGCAACTTTTGAAATAAAAACTCTTCCTACTTTACTTTCTTTAAATTTTATTTTTTCTTTTTCCAATATTTTTTTAAATCTTGGCGGAAAAGAAAAATCAAAAACAAAAGCCTTTGGCTTTAAATATTTAACAAACAAATATGCTATTTGATCTCCTCTTAATAATTTTCCTTTTTCATCTAAAAATACAATTCTATCTGCATCTCCATCGAAAGCAATTCCAAAATCAAATTTTTCCTTTTTTATTGTTTCAATAAGCTCTTTTAAATTTTCTTCATTTGGCTCTGGCAATCTAGATTTAAATTCACCATCTATTTCAGAATTTAACAATAAAATTTCACAATTTATTTCTTTTAAAATTTCTGGAAATACTATGTTAGCACAACCAGAACCTAAATCTATTGCAATTTTAAATTCTCTTATTTTTTCTTTCTTAATTTTTTCTTTTAAAAATTTTAAATGTTCGTTTTTTAAATCAAATTTTTCAATTAATTTACCTTTACCATTTTCTTTTTTTGCTTCTATTTTTTCATATATTTCTTTAATTTCTTTTAATCCACTTTCTATTCCAATTGGTTCACCTTCAGAATTATAAATTTTAAATCCATTATATTCTGGCGGATTGTGGCTAGCTGTAATCATTACACCAAAATCAAATTTAAAATTTGAAATTAAATAATTAAATGTTGAAGTTGAAATTATTCCAGCATCATGAACTTCTAAATTGCTATCTATTAATCCTTCTATTAAACTTTTTTTTAAAGATTCTGTACTTTTTCTTACATCACCGGCAATTAAGCAATTTTTAGCATTAAAATACTTTGCTAATGCTTTTGCAAGTTTAAAAGCAATATTTTCATTAATTTCACTTGGATAAATTCCTCTTATATCATATGCTTTAAAAATTTCACCCATAATAAATTTCGCCTGTAATAAATTATGTATGGATAAATTTAATACTTTATATAATGCTTATTTTTTGTTAGTATTTTCAAATTATATAGCTGCAAGTTTTTTATCTTTATATATTTATTCTTTGCAATATTCAAAAGATTTAATTGGAATAATTAATTCTATTCTTGCTTTGCAATCTTTTTTTGGAGTAATTTTATCATTTATTTTCAGAGTTTTTGATCACAGAAAAACATTTTTATTAATTTTAATAATACTGCAATGCTTTTCCTGGATTTTAATTTTGCAACCAATACAATTAAACTTTTACTTACATGCAATATTAAGAGCAATTAGTATAGGTGGAATATCAATTTTAATAGCATATTATGTTTTTTCATATGCAAAAGAAAAAGAAAGAATATATGTATCTAATAATTTAACATTTATTTTTTCAATTGCATTTATTTTATCTTCATTTTTAGGGTCATTAATAATTTGTTATTCATCTTGGCAAGCTGTTTTTTTAATTCCAATAATTCTTTTATCCATTTTAACTCTTTATGTTGAAAAATTTATTAAATTCAAAGAAGAAAAAGAAAAAATTTCAATAGAAAAGTTAAAGGAAATTGATAAAGAATTTTTAAAATACACTTTTTTAATTTTTTCTTTTTATTTTTCTGTTGGAGTTGCTGGCGCATATTTTTCAATTCTACTTGCAGAAAAAATAAAATTTGATATTGGAATTTGCCAAGATAAAATAAAACAAGCAACAATTATATGGACTATAATTAGCACAATTGAAATGATTCCATTTATTTTGATGAAAAAAGTTATTGATAAATCATTTTCAAAATTTGACGAAAGAAAAATTTTAATAATTTCTACGTTTTTAATTTCTTTAATCCCATTAATTTGGATTTCTTTTAAAAACATTTACATAATTTTACTTTATAGTGTAATAAGCGGAATTGCTTGGAGATTATTTGATACAGCAAGCTTTTCATATTTAGGAAAATTTGCAAAAGATGAAATAAAAATTTCTATTTTTAATCTAATAACTTCTCTTGGCTCATCCCTTGGAAATTTAATTGGAGCATTTTTATCTTTAATAAGTCTTGAAGCTGTATTTTACATTTCTTTTTTGCTTAGATTTTTTGTTTCGCTTTTATTTTTGAAGTTGGAAAAAGGAGAAAGAAAAATTCCAATTTTAACTCAAGTATTTTTAGTTGCTGAATATTTTAATTTTATATATGCTTATTTTTTAGAAAGAATAAAAAGAAAAATTAAATCCTAGGCCCTTTGTAATTGCATCTTGGACATTCGTAAATTTTTATTACTATACTTGTTTTTTCATTGCCTTCAAGCAATTGATAATAAACTCTTGCACCATTAAAACCGCACTTTGGACATTTTTCAAATCTTGAATGTTCACTTAGTAATGCCATAATATTTTTAGCTTTTAAATTTAAATATCTGACCTTATTTTAAAAATATTTTTATGTTAGATATAGAGCTTATAAGAAAAAATCCTAATTTAGTAAAAGAAAATTTAAAAAAACATTTTAAAGAAAATTTAATTGAACTAGTCGATAAAATTTTAGAAATTGATAATAAATGGAGAAGTATAATAAAAGAGTTGAACAATTTAAGAAAAGAAAGAAATAAAATTTCTAGAGAATATGCAAAAACAAAAAATGAAAACTTGCTTAAAAAAGCAAATGAATTAAAAGAGAAAATTGAAAAGCTCGAAACAGAAGAAAAGAAACTAAAAGAGGAAAGAGATGAATTATTAAAGCATTTGCCAAACATCTTGCATGAAGATGTTCCAATTGGAAAAGATGAATCTGAAAATGTTCCTATTAGATATTTTGGCAAAGTTAAAGTGGCAAAAGATAAAATTGAGGAATTTAAAAAAGAATTTGGAAATTTAGAGTTTGAAATTGTTGAAAAAACATATAATCATTATGAGCTAATGGAAGGAAAAGTCATAAATAGTTTTAAAGCTGCACAAGTTAGCACTTCAAGATTTTATTACATGTTTGATAAAGTTGTTAAATTATGGTTAGCTTTAATTCATTATGGTTTGGATTTTTTGGAAAAAAGAAACTATAAAATTGTTTATGTTCCAGATATGCTAAGAAGACAAATTGAAGAAAGTGCAACACATTTTAGCGATTTTGAGGAAATGATTTATAAAATTGAAAACGAAGATTTATATTTAATACCAACTGCAGAACATGCAATATTAGCATTGCACTTTAATGAAATAATTGAAGAGGAAAAATTGCCATTAAAATATGCTGGGATTTCAGTATGCTTTAGAAAAGAAGCTGGTGCACATGGAAAAGATACAAAAGGAATTTTTAGAGTTCATCAATTTGATAAAGTTGAGCAATTTATTTTTTCAAAGCCAGAAGAATCTTGGAAAATGTTCGAAGAGCTAATAAAAAATGCTGAAGAGTTTTATCAAAGTTTAAATATTCCATATAGAGTTGTTAATATTTGTAGCGGAGAAATTGGTTATGTTGCAGCTAAAAAATATGATTTAGAAGCTTGGTTTCCTGGACAAAATAAGTTTAGAGAAATTGTTTCTTGTTCTAATTGTACAGATTGGCAAGCTAGAAGAGCAAATATTAGATTAAGAAGAAAAGATGGTTCAATTGAATTTGTTCATACATTAAATTCAACTTTAGTAGCTGTTCAAAGAACAATTTGTGCAATATTTGAAAACTTTTATGATGAAAAATCTAAATGCATAGTTATCCCAAAACCTTTAGTTAAATATACTGAATTCGAATTTATAGAACTATAGAATTATATTTATGAAATTAGAAAGAGTAAAAGAAATTGCAGCTCAAATTTTGAAGGTTGGAAAAAGTAAAATTTGGATTGACCCAACTAAAATAAAGGAAATTGAAGAAGCTTCAACAAGAGCAGATGTAAAGAGATTTATAAATAAAGGTTATATAAAAAAGAAAGAAGATTTTTTGCCTTGGAAGGAAAAAAGAAAAGAAAAAAAAGAAAGAAAGCATGTTAGAAAAGGTGGAAAATATTCTATAGTTTCAAAAAAAAGACAATGGATAAATAGAATAAGAGCAATTAGAAAATTATTGAAAAAATTAAAAGAAAAAAATGTTATAGATAGTAAAACGTATAGAAAATTGTATAGAATGGCGAAAGGTGGATATTTTAAATCTAGAAGAGATGTATTAAACTATTTAACTAAAAAATAATGGCAAAAGATGCAACTTATAAAGTAAAGTTTAGAAGAAGAAGAGAATTTAAAACTAATTATAAAAAAAGAATTTCTTTATTAAAATCTGGCAAGCCTAGATTAGTTGTAAGGAAAACAAATAGATATATAATTGCACAAATAGTTATTAGCAAAGAAGCTCAAGACTATACTTTAATCGGAATTACATCAAAAATATTAAAAAAATTTGGTTGGAATTATTCTTGCAAAAATTTGCCTGCTTGTTATTTAACTGGTTTAATAATTGGAAAGCTTGCTATTAAAAATAATATAAATGAAGCAATTTTAGATATTGGATTAAATAGGAGTACTAAAGGTAATAGAATATATGCCGTTTTAAAAGGAGCATTAGATGCTGGATTAAAAGTTCCGCATAGCGAAGAAATATTGCCAAACGAAGAAAGAATTAAAGGTTTTCACATTGCAAATTATTTAGAAAAATTTAAAAATTTGCCAAATGATTTTGAATTAGTTAAGCAAAAAATTTTAGAAAAATTTAAATAATATATGGAACAAATTACATGGCAACCAAAAACAAAACTTGGAAAATTAGCTTTGGAAGGAAAAATAACAATAGATGAAATACTAGAAAAAAATTTAGTAATAAAAGAGCCTGAAATTGTTGATTATTTGCTTCCAAATTTAAAAGTTGAATTTGTTTTAATTGGTAAAGGTGGTACAAAAGGTGGAGCTGGCTTTAGAATTCCAGTAAAAAGAAGTGCAAAAGTTACTGCTAGCGGAAGAAGAATAAAATACTCTATAATGGTAATAGTTGGAAATGAAAATGGAATTGTTGGAATTGGAAGAGGGAAATCTAAGGAAGTAAGAAATGCATATTTAAAAGCATTAAGAAATGCAAAAAAGAATTTAATAAAAGTTTTAAGAGGTTGTGGTCATTGGGAGTGTGATTGTGGAGAAGCACATAGTATTCCATGGAAAAGTTATGGAAAAAGCGGTAGTGTAAAAGTTGTTTTATTACCAGCTCCAAAAGGTGTTGGTTTAGTATGCGATGAAGAAAGCAAAAAATTGTTTAGATTAGCTGGAATAAAAGATATTAGAGTTCAAACTTTTGGCAGAACAAAACAACATATAAATTTGATTCAAGCAATGTTTGATGCTTTAAAAAATATTCCTAAATTTAACAAAAAAGATTAACATTAACGTATTGATTTTTTGTTTTTAAAATCTTTTTATGAAGTTTTTAGATTTATTTCAAGAACTTTTTGAAAAAGTACCGAAAATATCAACAAAAGAGTATTATATTAGCATAGATACTCCAATAGATTTAATTCATGGAAATGGGAAAAAATTCATATCAAATTTAATGGGAAAAAAGATAGAGCTAGAAAAAGGTACTTATGAATTAGCAAGAGAAATTCATGATGAAGTAATTAAAGATGAGCCCCCTTTGCCACAATATGAAGTTTTATTAAAGTTTGAAAATATATATCAACCTCTTGATGAAGTTGCAATGAATATCGATAGAATTATAAATTCTTCATTATTTAGTAGCATAGTTATTCTATTTGTTGGTAGATCTACTAAACTGCCAATGCTTTACTATGCATTACATAATTACTTAGAAAAATGGAGTAGGAATGCTTACCTTATTTGGTTGAGAAGCAGTAGGGAATCTACAGGAGGACTAAAAGCTTTCCAAGATATTGTTCCTACTGGAGCTGTTGGTTTAGCAGAGCTAAGAATCATAATGAACAAGCTAAAAAAACCTAGAGCTGTAATAGTAGTAGATGATATAATGATTACTGGCGGCACACTGAAAAC
>JAGDWU010000095.1 GCA_023256115.1 Candidatus Aenigmatarchaeota archaeon
GGATTCCTAATGAACAAAAACATAAGATTTTCTTCATTATTTGCATTAAATAAAGTTGTTATATTATTGATCTTTTTCTGGATTTTCTATACATTATCTCATGGAGCATATGAGAGTCTTCCTTATGCACTGAAGTCATTAACTCCAGAGGATATGATATTCTTAGGCTTTTTAGTTATATTTAGCGAAATAGGAATCGCAATAAGTTCTGTAATGTTGATAATTAATGTTTTTAAACGTTATTACAAGAGGCAAATGAGAAGATTCATGATAATAGTAGTAATCATAGCAATTATGTTGTTTTTCGTTTATTATACCAGTACTAGCGTGCACTCAGATGAAAGTAAAGCTAAAATTATTATAAACACTACACTACCTTATGTATGTGGTTCCGAACGTTTTCAACCAACTATTATTAGAGTTATAATAGGCGTTAATAGCACTATAACATGGAAAAATATCTCACCATTTACCCAGAGTATATTTCTATGAACGGTTCTTTCAGCTCAGGACCAATACCGCCAGGTGGCAAATGGACCTACACATTCACAAAACCTGGAATTTATAAATATCGTAATGGTTTTTATCCATGGAGCCAAGGTATCGTAATCGTAGATGAGACACAATGATAAAAATTTCCATTAGGATAAAAAATATTTTTACAAGTAATTATATAATTTTGATAAAACATAGTGATAAATCATGAACATGAGTTCTGTTTTTAAAGCATTACGTATCGTTTTCTCAAAGACTAGATATCGTGCATTATTTATTATAATATTGTTTTAAATATAACATATTTGCAAAATTTTTTTATTTTACAAATGTTGCACTTAGGATTTTTTGGTAAACAAACTGTTTGTCCAAATGCAACAAAAGTTCTGTTATATTTAATTTTTATTTCTTTTGGTAAAATTTCTTCTAAAATTTTTTCTGTTTCTTCAACTCTTTTAGTATTAACAATTCCTAACCTATTAGAAATTCTATGTACATGGGTATCTACAGCAACATATGGCAAATTATAAAGCTCATTTAAAATAACTTTTCCAACTTTATTTCCAATTCCGCTAATTTTAACAATTTCTTCTAGCTTATTAGGAATTTTTCCATTGTATTTTTCAATTATTTCCTTTGCTGCATTTTTTAATCTTTTAGCTTTTTGTTTGTATAATCCAATATTTTTTATCAAATCTTCTATTTCATTTAAATTTGCATTTGCTAAATCTTTAAAATCTTTAAATTTAGAAAAAAATTTTGGCAAAATTTTAATTAATGTTTCATCTTTTGTTCTTGGACTTAAAATTGCAAAAACAAAAATTTTAAAAGGATTTTTATTTACAATTTCTAATTTTTTATAAATTGGTGCATTTAACTTTTTGCTTTGAATTTCCATTAACTTTAAAATTTTATTTAAATATTTCATTAATAATTTTATCTGCAAGCTCTTCTACTGGCAAATTTAACCAAATTTCAATTATTTTTTTACCAATACATTTATAATATTGAATTATTGGTAATGTGTGTTTTTCATATTCTTCAATTCTTTTTTCTAATGTTTCTATTGTATCATCAACTCTCTTTACCAATTTAACTTTACAATTATCGCATAGCAAATCTTCTTTTGGCAATATTTTTGGCAGCTTATATTTTATTCCATCAATTTCTTTTTCTAAATCTAAATCATTATAACTTTTTCCACAATTTGGACACACAAGTCTATGCTGCATTTTTTCAATTATTATTTCTTTATGAACTTTTATAAAAATTACCACATCAATAAAATCCTTTAAAATATTTGCTTCATATAAAGTTCTTGGAGAGCCATCTAAAATTAAATTTTTTTGATTTTTAATTTCGTTATAAACTATTTCGCTAACTATTTCGGTTGGAACTAATTTTCCGCTTTTTATAGATTCTTCAAAAACTTTTCTAAAATTTTCATCTTTTTTAGCTTTTTCTTTTAGAATTTCGCTAGTAGTAATAACTTTATAATTAATTCTTTTTGAAATTTCTCTAGCTAATGTTCCCTTTCCGCTTGATGGCGGGCCAATAATTGCTATTATCATATTATATCTTCATATTTAAATCCAAAATCTTTTAATATTTTTTGATTTAACTTATTTTCATCTTCAATTATTTCTTTAACTTTTCTAGCGGTTTTTGGGCCAAGCAAAATTTCTAATGTTATTAAAGGAACTTTTTTTAAAGTCAAAATATCTTTTATTCCACTATTATAAAGCTTTCTTGCTTTAACTCTTCCAATTCCTTCTATTCTTATTAATTCTATTAATTCTTCTTTAATTCCATATTTTATTCTTATTCTCAATTTTCTAATCTTTTTTAAAACATCTAGCTTACCAATTAGAATGCAAAGCTCTTGCATAGAATAAAGTAACCAATCTGCATTATCTAATATAACTCTAAGCTCGCCAGGGGCAATTTTATATTTTTCAAAAATTTTTTCTTCTGTCTCTTCATTAATCCAATCTTGTAAAACTAATGTTAATTTTAAAGTATTTAAAAAATATTCAAATTCAATGTCAAATTCTTCTGGAACTTCAAACAAAAACTTATCTTTATTTTTATAATAAATTTTTGTTAAATTTTCTATTTCACTTTCTCTTACAGAAACTAAAAATTTCATTTCAGTACAATTTGAAATTAAAGATAATAATGAAAATTCATCATGATTTGAAAATCTTTTTATTCCTTCTATTAAAATGTTTGCTGATAGCGGATCAATATAAAGCTCGCTAACTCTTTTTCCAATTCTTGTAGCTATTAATTTTTTATTTTCAATTTTTACAAATTTCCATTCAATTAATTTTTTTAACCATTTTAAAATTTTTTCTTTTAAAAATTTCCAATTTTTTGTTTGATGATAAAAGAAAGTTTTTTTGAAAAAACTTTTTATTGATTTTAAATCGTTTGCAAAATTTGTTGCAATTAATGAAAGCAAATGAGACCTTAAAACAACATCATTTCCAATATTAGAATAAATTTCTTCTATTTCTCCTAGCACATACTTTTTGAATAAAAATTCTTTTTCAGATTCGCTTTTTGCATATAATAATCCAAAGCCAAAATTATCATAAGGTATTCTACCTGCTCTTCCAACCATTTGCTTTTCTTCTAAAACCGGAATATAATAACTTTTTGCTCCTTCTTTTCTTTTTAGAGAATAAATTAAAACACAAAAGCTTGGCAAATTTAATCCAAAAGCTAATGTTGTTGTTGAGATAATTAATTTTATTTTCCCCTCTTTAAATGCTTTTTCAATTAAATTTCTTTGCTTAAATAATAAACCTGCATGATGAAATGCTGCACCCTTTTTTACTAATTCAGCCAATTCTTTGCATTGTTTTGTTGGAGTTTCAAGAACATTTAAAATTTGTTTTGATAATTCGCTTAAATTTTCATTGACATAATATTTGGTTATTTCGCTTAACTTTTTAGCTAAGCTCTCAGCTTGCTTTCTTGTTGGGGCAAAAATTAATATTTGCTTTCCCTTATTTAAAACATATTTTACTAATCCTTCTAATTCTTCGCTTTCAATTTCAATTTCTTTATCTTTTAAAATTATTTTGTTTTTATAAAAAACTCCTTCATAAAGTGGAATTGGTCTAAAATTTGTTTTATAGCAATTTGCATTTAACCATTTTGCTATTTCTTCAGCATTTTTTATTGTTGCGCTTAAAGCAATAATTTTTGCATTTGGTATTAAAAATTTTAACTTTGTTAATAAAAATTCAGAATTAGCACCTCTATTATAATCTGCAAGCAAATGAATTTCGTCAAAAACAATTAATTTAATATCATAAATCCATTCTGCTTCATGTCTAATTAAAGAATCTAATTTTTCTGGAGTTGTGACAATCAAATCATAATATGCTAAATAACTATCTGCAGAATCATAATCGCCAACGCTTAAAGCAACTTTTTTATCAAAAAATATATTTTTTAATTCTTCATATTTTTCATTTGCTAATGAAACTAAAGGTGCAATATAAACTGCTTTTGAATTTTTTTGCAATTCTTTTGCTATTGCAATTATTGCAATTAAAGTTTTTCCGCTATTTGTTGGTGCGCTTAAAACTAAACTTTCATTTAATAATCCCTTTTCTAAAATTTCTCTTTGATAATCATATAGTTTTTCAATTTTTAATCTTTGAATATATTTTTCATCAATGTCAAAAAACTTTAAATTTTCAATGTTCATAAATTTTTTTGTATTTCATCAAATCTATGAAATTTATAAATGGAATTTTAAATTTTTCAATATCATCAAAAATTCTCGGGCAAGCAATATTTATTAAACAATCAACTTCAATTCCAATTAAATTTTCTTGATTAATTTCGTCCATAGCAAAAATATAACATTTTTTTCCCAATTTTTCTAATGTTTTTTTAACTTTAAATGGGTCAAAAAATATTTGACCTTTTTTTGAACTAACAACAATTCCAACTTCTTTTGCCTCTTCAAATTTAGAATAGTTCCATGCAATTATTTTTCTATATTTTTCTCTTAAAAAGCTAATATCTTTTATTTCTTGTTTTTCTAAATCTAAAAAATAAATTGGTTTTTCAGTATTTAAAATTAAAGCTAGCGGATAAAAAGTCCCTTCGCTAATGACTAAAAAAGCATCTACTTTATCTTCAATAACTTTAGCAGCTGAAATATTACAACCTAAGATTTGAGCTTCATATTCTAATGTTTTTGCTTTATATACTTCAAATCCTAAATCTTTCAACTTTTTTTCAACAATATCAACATATTTAATATATTGCAAGCTTGTAACAATTCCAATTTTTTTATGTTTTATTTTATATAATTCTTCATCAATTTTCAATTCCTTTGGTTCTAAAATGTAATGAACATAATAAATTGGAACTTTTGATTTTACTCCAAAATCAGCATGAGCTATATGAATTATTGCTTCACATCCAAATCTTAAAGCTTCTTCATCTCTAACATCACAAGCTCCATATGTAGGTTGAACCCAAGCTATCGCTTCTATATTATTAGAAGCAAAAAAATCGCAAATTTCTTTTAATTTCGGTTTTAAACCTTCTGCAATTTGTATTAATACTTTTTTTACATTTTTGTTTTTTAATTCTTCAATTATTTCTTTTAATTCTTTGGTTTGCATAATGTTTTAGAAAAATTGAAGAAAAAGAATATCTAAAAAATGTTACTTTCTGAGCAATCTAACCATTGGGTTACGCCTTTCTGGTACCAAATAATTGTCTCTTCCAGGAATTAAATATTTTTCTGTTAAAGAAATAGGATATGCTATAACTTCATATATAACGTTTTTAATCAAATCTTTTACGTTTTTTAAATATTTTACAATTACATAATTAAGCTCAACCTCTAATTCATAATCAAAAATGGATTTTGTTCTTCCATAGTGAATTTCATCTGTAACTATGTAAGCTTCTCGAGTATTTAATTTTTCGATTAATGGTTTCACTTCTAAAGCATTTTCTACTGTTGTCCTTGATTTGCTTAGGACAATAAAATCTGAGTTAAATCTTTTTGCATATTTTTTAGCAGCGTTAATATATTTTTTTAATTCTTTATCTTTTTCGACATCATAACCTACGAAGCAAATTAAAGCATTTTCTAATTCTTTTGCTAAATATAATGCTCCTAGAATTCTTTTTCTTCCCCTTTCCCCACCGGCGCCAGGAATTATTATTAATCTTTCCATAACCTATATATTTTTTAAATATTTGGGCCCGGCGGGATTTGAACCCGCGACCTACGGGTTTCTTTTCATCAGCTCAAAGCTTTTATATTATTAAAAGCCCGCCGCTCTACCTGGCTGAGCTACGGGCCCATATTAAATATTTTATAAACCTTAAAATAATTAATGAAATATTTTATAGCATTTGTTTTGGTAGCATTGATATTTTTAGGAATTTATCTTAAAAACATTTTGATAATTTCGATTTTACCAATATTAATTTTGTTCTCACTTTTAATTTTATTTAATTTACCAGCTTGGAAAGCTTCAGCAATAGCATCTTTATTTACTTTGTTTATTTCCTTTTTATTTACTACTCAAACAATAAACTCTTGGATAATTGGAGCTATATTTGGAATTTGGAATGTTGGTTGGCTAATATTTTGGGCAATAACTTTTTTTAATGTTTTTAAATTAACTGGCTTATTGGAAGATTTTAAAAATTGGATTTTAAAAAATTCAGTTCAAGATATTAGATTTTTATCATTAATTTTAGCATTTTCACTCGGAGCATTAATAGAAGGAATAACAGGATTTGGAACTCCTTGGGCTTATGTTGTTCCTATTTTAGTATCCTTTGGAATTCCTGAATTAAAAGCAATTACAATATCTGCAATTTCGAATACTGCTCCAGTTTCATTTGGAGCATTTGGTTTGCCAATGATAGTTTTATCTAGCGTAACAGGTTTGCCAATAATGTTATTATCTCATGCAGAAGCAATAATAACATTTATTGAAGCTTTCTTTGTTGTTTTTTTAGTTTTATATATTGTAGACGGAATCAGAGGAATAAAAGAAGCATGGCCATATGCATTAGTTGCTGCTCTTTCTTACGGAATTGTTCAATATTCTGTAGCAACTTATTTAGGACCTTATTTGCCAGATGTTTTAGGTTCGATCAGCTCAATAATAGCTTTATTTATATTTTCAAAATTTTTTAAACCAAAGAATACTTTAATGCCAAAAGAAATAAAAATCAAAAAAATAAAAAATTTTAAAAAATCATTTTTTGCTTTAATGTTTTTTATAGCATTTTTGGCATTTTGGACATTTCCATTTTTGCCCTTTACTAACTTTTCTTTAACTTCATTTGAATTTAAGTTTTATTCTGAAGAATTTAAAAAAGAATTTTCAGTTTTCTATTCCTTTAATCCGTTTGCAATCGGTACAGGTGCATTTTTTGCATTTCTTTTATCTTTATTAATAATTAAACCAAAAATTGAAATAATAAAATCTGCTTTTGAAACTACAGCAAAGCAAACATTTGGAGCAATTTTAACTTCCATATTCGTTTTTAGTTTAGCATATACTTTTAATTTTGTTGGTTTTGCATACTCTATTGCTCTTTATGCTTCTCAACTAGGATTACTATTTTTTATAATTTCCCCATTTTTAGGAGCATTGGGAGCTGCATTAACAGGAAGCAACACATCTTCAAATGCAATTTTTGGAAAAATTCAATATTTAACTGGAATTAAATTAGGATTTCCACCTGCATTATTACCAATAGCAAATTCTACTGGAGCAGAATTGGCAAAACCAATTGCTCCCCAAACTGTTTCTGTTGGAGTTACAACATCAAAATACATTGGAAAAGAAGGTGAAATAATAAAAAACAACTTTAAATATGTTTTATTTTTAGTATCTGTTTTAATGCTAATTCTTTTTATCCTTATGAAAGTTTATCCTTACCCATTTATGTTGTATGCAAGTTAATTTAAATGTATTGGAAGAAGATTATTTGCCAAATTATTTGCCGCATAGAGAAGAACAAATAAAGTATTTAGCAAAAATAATTGAAAGTTTTGTTAGAACTGGAATAAAAACAAAGAATATATTTATTTTTGGACCAACTGGAATTGGAAAAACCGCAACGATAAAATTTGTATTTAGAGAATTGGAAGAAAAATTGAACTCAAAACTAATTTATATAAATTGTTGGATTAATAAAAGTGAAATATCAATTTTTCATGAAATTTTAAGAAATTTTGAACAAGCATTTCCAAGAAAGGGGATTGCATTAGATCAAATATTTTTAAGATTAAAAGAAATAATAGAAAAAGTTAATGTTCCAATAATTTTGGCTTTAGATGAGATAGATAAAGTTGAAGATATAAATTCAGTTTTATATAAAATTTCTAGGTCAAAAGAAATTCTTGGAAAAGAAATTTTAGCAATTTTAATTTCAAATTCAAGAGATTTTCTAACAAAAATAGAAGAAAGAGTAAAAAGTAGCTTAGCATTAGAGGAAATAGAGTTTAAAAAATATAGTTTAAGTGAAATAGTAGATATTGTTAAAGAAAGAATAAAATTAGCATTTAAAGATGTTGAATTTGAGGATGCATCAATTTTATTAATTGCATCAAATTGCTATAAAAATAATAGCGATATTAGAGTTGCTTTAAGAATTTTAAAGGAAATAGCCAGAGAAATAATTGAAAAAGATTTGAAAATAGTAAAAGCTGAAAATGTAAAAGAAATACTAGGATTAAAAAATGAAAATCTAAGCA
>JAGDWU010000039.1 GCA_023256115.1 Candidatus Aenigmatarchaeota archaeon
TCTTCCTAATGCTTTTCCTAATTCTAAGCTAGTTCCTTCAAAAACTTCAATTTTTTTAGGATCAACTAAAGCGTAAACATCTTCTTTTAAATCTTCCGGAATATTAGCTGCAATAATAACTTTTTTTGGTTCATGTAGCTTTAAATATTTAATGCATTTTCTTGCACCAAATATTGCTTTTCCCTCTTTTACTAATTCTTTTATTTCGCTACTTATTTCTTTCATGATATACTAGTTTTACTCTTCCAGTTCCTATTGGTACTAAGTTTCCTATCATTAAATTTTCAAAAGGCCCTTGTAGTTTATCTATTTGATTTTTAATTGCGGCATTTACTAAATGTTTTACAGTTTCTTCGAAACCGGCTTTTGCTAATACACTTTCTCTTCTGCCAGCAACACCATGCCTACCAATAGCTTGTATTTCACCAGTAAAGCACATTGCATCTGCAATTATAGACAAAAATCTTGTATCAACATCTAATCCTTGCTGTTGCAAAGTCTTATAAATTTCTAATAATAATAAATGTCTTGCAGCTTCAATTCCTAATACTTCTGCTATTTCATGCGGATTATTACAATATGTTTTTGTATAATCTATTATTTCATAATTTCTTTTAAATAATTCTTTTAAGTTAGAGCCTAATGTTTGAATAACATTTTTGTTTCCTTCTTTTATTATTGTTGCTCTTTCAACTCCGCTAATTCCTTTAAATGTTAATTTTTCTATTCTATCTTTTAAAATTCTTAATTGTTTGACATTATATTCTTTTTTAGGGATTAAAATAACTTTATTTTTTTGCTTTTTAACTTCAAAAACTTTAAACTTTTTTTTCAATAAATTATAAAGTTCTTTAACTTTTTCTTCTTCTCCAGAAATTTCAATTGTCATTTCACTCAAATTTAAGGCTACTTGAAATTCTTCCCATATTTTTCTTTCTACTATTTCGCTTGCAATTTTGTATGCATTTTCTTCGTTATCATATTCATCTTTTAGATAAATGTACATCATTGGAGTTGAAATTTTTTTTCTTGCATCGAACAATTCAATTAATCTCGGCAAACCTAAGGTTATTTTAAATGTTGTTCCACCAGCCAAATGATATACTCGCATGGTTGCTTGCGTTGCAGGTTCGCTAACACTTTGAGTTGTTAATATTCCTATAGCTTCATTTGGTTCAAAACATTTACTAATCCAATTATAATATGTTTCAATGATTATTTTTTCTTTTTCTTTTTCGCTTTTATTAGCTATTTCTTTTTCCAATTTTTCCCTTATACCTATTGGTAATGCTTTAAGATATTCTATATAGCTGCTCATAATTAAAATCACTTTCTATTTTTGTCGGATCTATTCCATCTTCACCAGCAATAAATTGAATTACGTTTCCGCTAGAATCTCTAACAGTTAAATCAAATTCAACTCTTAAATCTTGTAATGCTCCAATAAATCTTCTTTCTAGATATCCGCTTTGCCTTGTTTTAACTCCTTTATCCATTAAACCTTCTCTGGAATTAATTGCTTCGAAATATACTTCAAATGGGTCCAAACCTTCTTTAAATCCATGAATTACAAAACCTTTTGCTCTTGCACTTATATCATTTAATTCAAAGTGTGGAAATGTTCTTAAGTAATAACCAATTTTAATTCTTTCTCCCATAATTCTTTCTTGTCCAACCAAACCGCTAATTTGAATATAATTTATCAAGCTTCCTCTTGCTCCACTAGCAGAAATCCAAAATACTTCATTCTCTTTATTTATATTTTGTAAAATTAAATTTCCAACTTTTGTTGTTATATCGCTTATTATTCTATTTATTTCTTGTTCTACAACTTCTTCGCTAGTTCTACCAATTATTTTTTCAATTTTGCCTTTTCTAAACTTTTCAATTAATTCAAAAATTTGTTGTTCCCCGCTTTTAATAATTTCTTCTTTTTGCTTTAACAATTCTTTACTTACTTCATAATCTTTGTAAGATATTGAAATTCCATGTTGTAATGCAATACTCATTCCTAATTTAGAAATATTTTCTATAAACTTTTTGGTATAAAATTCACCATATTCACTTAAAATTCTATTTAATAACTTTCCATTTTCACCAACAGCTTTTTTATCTATTACTCCAGAAACCAATTTACCATTTTCAATTTTTGTTATTCCTTTTTCTTTTTCAATATTTATTAAATTGTTTTTAAATTCAATTGAAATTTTTGGTAAGAATAGGCTAAAAATTTCTTTGCCGCTAAATTTTTCTTTTCTTGGAATCTCTATGTTTAAATCAATATTTCTAACTAATTGAACAACATCTTTATAATTCATTTCTTCAATTTTATAAGTTAATAAGAATAAGCCTGTAATTTGATCATGCAATAAAGCAATTATTGGACCGCTATATCTTGGGCTTCTAATATGTTTGATTACGCCTGCCAATAATTCTGCTTCTGCCATTGCTTCTTTTGATTGTAAAACATGCAAATTCATTTCATCTCCATCAAAATCTGCATTGTAAGGAATTGTCGTGCAAAGATTTATCCTAAATGTTTTTCCTGGCATTACTACAACTTTATGAGCTAACATGCTCATTCTATGTAAGCTTGGTTGTCTGTTAAATAATACAACATCACCATTCAACAAATGTCTTTCAACAATCCAGCCAACATCTAACATCTCAGCTATTAAATTTTTGTTTTTTTCCATTATTTTTATTTTTGTTCCATCTGGCTTAATTACATAATTTGCACCAGGCCACTTGTCTGCATTTAAAACTAAAATCTTTAAAAATTCTTTATTTTCTTCATTTACAACTTCTGGTACAGTTAAAATTTTTGCAAATTCTAATGGCACACCAACTTCATCTATATCTATATAAGGATCTGGGCTAATTACAGCTCTTGCAGAAAAGTTAACTCTTTTTCCTAATAAATTATATCTAAATCTTCCTTCTTTTGCTTCTAATCTTTGTACCAATCCTTTTAATACTCTTCCGCTTCTATGTCTAGCAGGCGGAACATTGCTTAACTCATTATCATAAAATGTTGCAACATGATATTGTAATAATTCGCTAAAGTCTTTTACAATAAATTCTGGAACTCCAGCTTCTAATGCTTCTAAAAAGTTTTTATTAACTCTTAATATATCTACAAGCTTATGAGTTAAATCATCTTCACTTCTTTCACCAGTTTCCAAAACAATAGATGGTCTAATTCTTGGCGGCGGAACTAAAATTACATTTAAAATAACATGTTCTGGCCTAATTTTTATTCCAGCTTTTTCCAATTCTTCATTAGGAATTTTTGATAAAAATTCCTTTAATTCACCTTTATCAACTTCTTTTTCATCTATTTTTATTGTATAAGGTAATACTAATTCTATTTTTGGTTGTTCTTTTCCGCAGTGCGGACATTTACTTGGCAAACTTTTTAGCAAGCTTTTTAATGATTTCTTTTCTTTACTTAAATATTTATAACAATTCTTACAAAATGCTCTCAAAACATTATAAACAAATCTCACAAATAGCGGATGTATTACAGGCTTAGCAAGCTCTATGTGACCAAAATGTCCAACACAAGTTACAAAATTTCCATAACAAGTTCTGCATCTAATTCCAGGATCTATTGTTCCTAATCTCGGATCCATTAAACCACCTTCTATTGGATAACCTTCTTCATCATATAATTCAGATTTAACAATTTTTCCAATGGAATATTTCTTTATTAGTTCTGGGGTGAAAATGTTAAACTCAATTGAAATAACCTTTTTCAAATCTTTATCTACAATTAACTTTGGATAAATTAGCATAGTGTACAATTCTTGTAATAGTAATTTGAATGCATAGGACATTTCAACTTCTATAACATCTTTTCCATCTTTACAAACTGGGCAATAATACTCATTTTTAAGATAGTTTTTCCATGCTATTAATCCACAATTTGTGCAAACTGGAACTAAGGTTTTATCGCTATCAAATCTTTCTTTTAAAGTTATTGCTGCGCCATGAGCAATCAAAACATCCTTCTCCATTTCTCCCAATCTTAATCCACCTTCTTTTACTCTACCTTCTGTTGGTTGTCTTGTTAATAATGTAACAGGACCTCTAGCTCTAGCATGTTTCTTATTCGATGCCATATGATATAATCTCATCACAAATCCTACTCCAATTAAAATTTTTACTTCATACTTTTTTCCTGTTCTTGGATCATACATTTCTTCTCTTCCACTTTCTTCAAAACCATATTTTTTAAGTAATTCAACTATATATTCCTCATTAACTTTACCAAATTGTGTATCATATTCTATTTTACCTTCCAAAGCACAAACTTTTCCAAAAGCAACTTCTAATAATTGGCTAATTGTCATTCTTGATGGAATAGCATGCGGATTTAAAATTAAATCTGGAACTATTCCGCTAGCTGTAAATGGCATATCCTCTTGTCTAACTAACAATCCAATAACCCCTTTTTGTCCATGTCGAGTTGCAAATTTATCTCCAATTTCTGGTACTTTCAAATCTCTTACTATAACTTTAACATGTTTATTACCATCTTGATTTGTTGTTATATAAACTCTATCAACAACTCCTTGATCTTCATGTCTTAAAGTAATTGAAGCGTCTCTTAAATTTTCGACTAAGAAAAACCTTTCCGGTTTACTAATAAATCTTAATGGTGCTACTTTTCCTATTAAAACGTCATTTCCTTTAACTTCTGTCTCTAATCTAACAATTCCATCTTCATCTAAATTTTTATAAGCTTCTTCTCCTAAATAATCTTTAACTCCAGGCTGAGGAATTCCAATAATATCTTTTTGACCGCTGGGATATTTATTTTCATCAGTTTCATACGTTCTAAACATATAAGCCCAATATAATCCTCTTTCTACGCTTGATTTATTTAAAATAAATGCATCTTGCATTGCATAAGGATGTGAAACAATAGCAACAACAATATTCATACCATTTGGATGTGTATTAAATGGAAAAACTTGATAAGTTGGGGTTTGAACTAAAGGAACTTGAGAATAAACAGAAGCATAAGAAATCGAATCGGCTCTTGTATTAAAAGCTAAATTATAAATTCCAACAGCTTGGCCACTCATTCTAGCACCATAATTAATTCTATCTCCTCTAGCATAATTAACAAAAGGTATTAAGCTGGCATGCAATCCGAATATTATGCTTGGATGAATTTCTAAATGTGTTGTTTTTTCATTTATATCTTTTTCTGTTAATGCTATAATGGCATTTTCTTCTTCCATAGCATCTAAAAATTCTATTATTCCTTCCTTAACTAAATCAAAAAATGTTAGTTCTCCCTTTTTCAATTTTTCAATATGCTCTTTAGTGAGCAAAGGTTTACCATTTTTAACAACTATTAATGGCCTTCTAATTCTTCCGCTATCTGTTGAAATGTAAATTGAATTTTTATATGGCAAGTAACTTACGTTAACTTGATAATTTATTTTTCCACTTCTTCTTAATTCTTTTATTCTTTTTATTAATTTTTCTGGTTCATTTGTTTCTCCTAAATATTCTCCATCTAAAAATACTTTAATCATGTTTTACAATTAAATCTTTTATCTGATTTTTTATTTCTTCTTTCTCTTCATCGCTAATTCCATATGTTACTTCACTAAAAATAGCCAAATATTTTCTTAATCCAATTGTTGGTCCTTCTGGTGTTTCGGCAATACAAAGCTTTCCAAAATGAGTCGGATGCAATTCTCTTGCTTCAAAATGTTCTTGTGTAGTTTTTAATGGACTACTAACTAATCTCATATGTGTTATTGATTTATTCAAATTTATTCTTTCTAATCTTTGCGAAGTTCCAGTTCTATTGCCAATCCATGTTCCGACTGCCATTGCAGATTGAATTAAGTTTGTAACATAATTGCTTTCTATTGTTGCTTCTATTGGAGGCAATTTACCTTTTCTTGCAAATTTTTGAAAGTTTGCAATCATTCTTGCAATTACACCTTGCCTTCTTAATAAAATTGTTCTCATTAAAATTTCAAATAGTTCGCCTGCCAATCTCACTCTTTTATTCATATAATGATCTATATCATCTTCCTTTTCTTTTCCAATTGCAGTTGCAATCATTCTTTCAACAATTTTAGCTAAAAATAAGGCTTTACTTAATCTAGCGTCTTTTGTTTGACCTAAATGCAATAAGAAATATTTATCAATTATTAGTTGGGCTCTTTGTATTCTTAATCTTTTTTGTGGTAATTTCAAGTATTTTCCAATTTCATCTAAAGCCTCTTCTTGAGTTGCTATTGGATATTCATATAAATTAACTAAAAATTCATTTTGTATTTCTTTATCCTTAGAAATCATTTTTAATAATAGCTCATCATTTTCAATTCCTAATGCTTTAAACAAAATAACTACAGGAAAGTTTTTAAGAGCTGTAAATGTTGTTGTTATTATACCATCTCTTTTTAGCTCAAATAATTGCTTTAAAACATATCCATCTTTTTCACTATTTATTCTACAATTTACAACAACATTATTTGAATTTGTTTTTCTTATTATAATTCTATTTGGAGCAAGTTCCTCAAATAAAATTAATATTCTTTCAGTTCCATTTATTATAAAATATCCTCCAGGATCGTCTGGATCTTCTTTTATTTTTATTAGCTCTTCTTCACTCATTTTAGATAAAGGACATAAAACACTTTTTACCATTACAGGAAATTCTCCAAAATAAACATTTTTTGGTTCAGATTCTGTTCCATCTATTTCAGTAATAACTTTTAAATACATCGGAACACTATAAGTTAAATTTCTTATCCTAGCTTCATATGGATAAACTTTTCTTTCAGTTCCATCTTTTTCAACTATTCTTGGATATTTTCCGAGTTCTACTCCTAAAAATTTAATTTTTACTTTTCCTACATTGGGAATTTCTGGTTTAATTGATCCAATATTTTTTACAATTTTGCTAAATCTTTTTTTTACAAATTCGTTATAAGAATCTATTTGATACCTTACAAATCCTTTTTCTTTAATATATGCACCTAACAATTCTCGTAGCATTATTTTTCTATAACTATTCTATAATAAATACTTTTTCTTCCAAATATATTTCTTTCTATTTCTATTATATCACCAACTTTTGCGTTTAACGCTTTAACCATTGGATCACTAGCTAAAATTTTTGGTAGTTGACTTTCTTTTACATTATACCTTTTTAATAATTCCTTTTTTTCTTCCTCGCTTAATATTCTGCATTTTGGTACTAAAAAATGTTTAAATATGTCCATAATTTATCTTTTTTTATATAAATTTATCTTTTTTTGATATACTCTAAAAATAATTCATATACGTTTAAGTAAATGTTTCTTTTAAAATATTCTTTATAATTTTCAATTTCCTCAAATGAAGTAGCATTCAAAATTTTTTTCATTAAATCTTTACAATATGCTTCTATCTCTTTAACTTTAGCTAAATTTATATTTGAAAATCTGGAATTTACTAGCGCAATTATTCTATCTAAAAAATCTATAATAACAATTTTATATCCAGGAAAAAATTTTGAAGGGGAAGTTATCAATAGTTCATTCTTTAGTTTTTTTATTTGAGTTTCTATTTCTGTTACTTTAAATTTTAACAATATATTATCACTAAAACCTTTTCTAAACCTTGAAGAATCCAGAAGCTCTTGAACTGCTTGGCAATATGAAATTATTTCTAAATCTGCTAAATTTATCATAAAAAATTAACAAAAATAATTAACTTATTGTTTTCATATTTAAGGTAATTTGCAATCACTCTAAAAATAATTATTTTTTAAAAAATAAAATAATAAATAGAAGCGGGCAAACATTAACACTGAACATATAGAGATTGACTTCTACCACCGCTTATTATCCTTACTTCATAACTTTTTCCTGCATCAAATTTCGCACTTATTACTGCTCCTATATATTCTCCTGGATTTACGCTACTGGTTAATCGTGTACCACAATTTGTTCCTCCAACAT
>JAGDWU010000020.1:0-1431 GCA_023256115.1 Candidatus Aenigmatarchaeota archaeon
TTTTGCTCGGTAGTTTTTAAAATTTTTGCAATTTCTTTCAACTTTTTATATTTTTCTTCTAATTTTTTTATTTCTTCAATTTTTTCCATTTTTCAAATAGTTCTTTTGCTTTTTCAATTATATTTTCATCATTTGCATTTAATAACTTCTTTATTTCTTCATAAATTTTTTCTTTTTCTTTTAAGAATTTTATAGCATTTTCACTTGCAACAAATTCTAATCTATAAACATTGTCTGCAATTTTCTTTACATTTATTATTTTTATATATTCAACTTCTTTTGTGCTATTAACATGTGTACCGCTACAAGCTTCAACATCTACATTTTCAATTTCAACAATTCTAATAATTTTGCTCGGCACATAACCACCTTGATAAATTTTAAATCCATATTTCTTTTCTGCTTCATTTCTTTCAATAAAGAATTTATTTATTTTAATGTTCTGATTTACAATTTTATTTGCTTCTTCTTCTATTTTTTCTATTTCTTGCTCGCTAATATCTTTATAATGAGTTATATCTAACCTTGCTTTTTCAATAGTTTTTTCTGCACCTGCTTGCCAAACATGTTTACCAAGAACTTTTCTACAAGCAGCTAACATTATATGCGCTGCTGTATGATGTTTACTTAATATTTCTCTTCGATTTTTATCAACTTTACATTCAACTATTTCTCCTTCTTTAAACGTTATTTTATCAACTTTATGAACTATAACATTACCAATTTTAATAACTTCCAAAACTTTTGATTCGCTTATATAACCTACATCATGGTCTTGACCACCCATTCTAGGGAAAAAAGCAGTTTTATCCAAAATTACATAATTGTCAACTATTTTTTCTACTTTTGCTTTAAAATCAAAAATATTATTGTAAAATAAAGTTTCTGTCTCTTTTACATTTTCTAAACTAATATTTATTTTCTTTTCTACCTTTTTTCTCTCTTCTTTTTTAATTTCTATTTCAGGAACTTTAATATGTGGATATAAAGAAACAATTATATCTTTTGTTATTCCATGACTTTCATATAGCATTCTCATTTCTTCTTCGCTTAACTCATTTTTATCTTTTAAAATTCTGCTTAATAAACTTATTGCTTTCTTTTTATGTTCTTGATATTTTTTCTTTTCATTTTCTAAAACATCAATAACCAAATTTACCGATTCTATTAGCTCCTCATCAAAAATTTTTAGTTGGTTTGCGGTAATTTCCAAGATTTTATAAATATCAAATTCGAATTTATATTTTTCTAAAATATCGAAAATTTCTCTTGCGATTTTTCTTAAATTATATCCGCCACCAACATTGCTAGGCAGAGCACCATCGTTAATTGAAATTAATAATGTTCTTAAATAATCTAAAATTTTGAAAATAGATGAATAATAAAAGATTTTATCAATGTTCTTTTCAAATTTTTTAATAAATTCTTCCT
>JAGDWU010000020.1:1441-7509 GCA_023256115.1 Candidatus Aenigmatarchaeota archaeon
TCCTTTGACATTTCTGTTAAGTCAAAATAGCCAGCAATTTTATAAAACTCAGAAAGGAAATTTTCGTCAAAACTAATGTATTTTTTTACATATTCTATTTGAGGTTCAAACGTTTTTAAATAGCTAGTTGAAACTCCACTTAACAACCAAGGAAATCTTTCTAATCCAGCTCCCATATCAACAATTCTTTGTTTTAATTTTCTAAAACTATTTCCAAAAAATTCAAATTCGGTAAAGACAGCATTACCTAATTCCAAACCTCTAACAAAATATTCTAAAGAATAACCAAACGCTTGTGAACCAATCCAAACATCTTCTATAAATGTTATTTCCTTTTCATCTATTCCAAACTCTTTTGTTAAAAGTTCAAAATCTAATTTTATTGTTTCATCTTTCCAATATCCATTTTTTTCTGGTATTGTATGCTGGCCAATCATTATAAAAGAAGTATAGTGCCTGCCAGTAATTCCTACATTTTCCAAATCGTTAAATCTCAAACAGAATTGCGGAATAATAACTTTTTCTGCTGGTAGTTCAAAATATATATTACCATTATCTTTTCTATAAAAATCAACAATAGAAGCTACTACAAAATACAAATCTGGAAACCATCTTGAAACTACCGGATATCTTTTTATACTTTCATGTCCATTTTTTACAAAAAATTTTTCTATTCTTTTCCAAGCATCTATATAGCTAATATCTTTTATTTTTTTTCCTATAAATAAATATCCATCACATTTTGAATCTCCACAAGTTTCTCTATTAGCATCTAAAGTCCAAAATGCTTTTCCACATTTTTTGCAAATCTTTCTTTCAAATCCTTTTTCTTTAAAAAATTCTAGGTTATAAAATTCTTGCCAATTTTTTTGGAAATATTTTCTTAATTCTTCCTTATCCATAATTATGAATTCAAAAATATTAGCAATAGCAGAGATTCAAGGTGAAATTGAAAATTTGCTTCAAATTGTTAAAGCAATTAAGGAGCATGAAAATTTCGATTATGTTGTTTGTGTTGGAGATTTTTTATCGAACGAAATAATTAAAGGATATTCTGAAGAAGAAATTGCTGAAATTATAATTGAAATTTTAAAGAAACTTTCAAACAAGTTAATAACAGTTCCAGGTAATAATGATGGAAAAATAATAGATCTTTTAAGAGAGAAAACAATTTGCGTTCATAATAGTGGAATAATTTTAAATGATATTGGATTTTACGGATTTGGAGGAGCTAGAACACCCATAGGAACTTTATTTGAACCGAGTGAAACTGAATTTGAAGTTGGACTAAAAAATGGATTTGAAAAAGTAAAAAATGCAAAATTTAAAATCCAACTAACTCACATGCCTCCAAAAGATACTAGATTAGATTTAACTTTAACAAATTTGCATGTTGGTTCGGAAGCGATAAGAAAATTTATTTTGCAAAATAATCCGAATGTTGCAATTTGCGCACATATCATTGAAGCAAAAGGTATTGACAGACTAGGAAATACTATTTTAATCAATCCTGGAAAATTTGTAGAGGGTAACTTCGGAATAATACAAATTAATAAAGAAATAAAGATATATGCAAAAAACATATTTGAAATTTTATGGAAAAAATAGAAATAGAAAAGATTATAGAAAAAAAAGATGAAATTTTAATTAAGTTTTTGCTTGAAAGGTTAGATTTTTTAGATATTTTAATTTTGAAAAAGTTTTATTTAACTGGCAATAAATTTCCTAATGATGTTCAAGCTTATTGCTTTCCTTTACTTTATAAAGAGTTGACTATTCAAAATAATGTAAAAATTACACAAGAAGGTTTAAGAAAAAGGTTAAAAACGCTTGTTAAACTTGGAATATTAGAAAAAGTAAAAGGTTCGAATCCATCAATTTATTTGCCTGTTAGAGGGAAAGAAGAATTTGTGAGAGAGTTAATTAAAAAGTTTTTTGTTTTGCACGGTTTTGAAAATTTTATATCAAATATTTAAAAAAAATAAAAAGAAGGGATTACTTTCTAGATGCTAAGTCCCAAACTGTTTTTAATGCTACTATTACCGCAGCTGGCCATACGAAGGTTGCAATATTTACTAATATATTGTTAACTAATTCTACTTCAATAAATTTAGATGCAGTAACTCCTGGGACTAATAGAACTAACGCAGCAATTAGAAATTTAGCTGTTTCTTCTTGTCTAATGTTTAAAAGTCCTACAATCACTCCTAAAACTGCTAATACTGCTTTTACCAACATTGGTTCTACAGCAGTTAAGAATGCAGAAATAACAGCTAATAGTATACCTACTAGAAAGGCTACTTCTCCAATGCCTTCTGCTAATAATCTTGCTTTTGCTTCTTTTTTTCTAGCCATAAATATAATAAACTTTAAGCTTTTTATATTTTCATTTCATTACCCTTACTTAATATTTAATTAAATTAACAGCTTATAATTTACGTCGTTATATATTACATTACATATTACTATGAAAAAATCTGTTAGTATACTTTCATTACATTAAAACATTTCTACATATAATACATATAATATTTATATTAAACGAAATCACATAAGTTCTCCAGTTGGGACTTTTTGGAGAGGTTTTTTATTTTTTGCTTAAGGTTCCATTTTTAATGTGATGAGAAAAATTTAGAGATAAACACTTCTTTGCCTTGTTACCTATGTATGAAATTAATTTTTCCATGTTAATAATCACCTTTTAGTAATAGTTATACATCCTTTATTTTCACTTTCTTCTAAGATTGATTTTAACATACACTGGCTTAGTGAGCCAGTACCATATATCTGAGACTTTAGCAATTTATAAACGTTTTTCGCTGCAGAGGGTATTAGCGATGGAAGTGAGAGACGTGATAATAAAAGTATTACTTTTTCGTGATGTCAAACAAAAATTGCTAGGTGCGAAACACATTAATTGTGAGAATTTCTCTATAGATGTTTAGCCTTTAAAATAATAAATTAGATTTTATTCAACGTACTTTACATACCGACTTTTAAACTAATACATGTGAAGGTTGAAATTTAGAAATATTTTTGATAACTATGCAGTTAGTACAGAAACTTAGAAAATAGCTAATGTACTTTAGCAAGAATAAATTTAAATAAACGTAAAAACTAAGCAGTTAGATCTAGAACAATTTTTAACTATTATATAGTAGATACAAATTTAAGTGTACTAATTAGCTAACTATGAATTAAAGGTAAGGAAAGTTTTACTCAAACATTTTAAAAACACAAACTGGCCAGCTGGAGATTTTTAAATAACTTTTAAGATTTTTAGAATTCTTTTTCAACATTTCTTAATTTAAGATATTGTAAAAAAGAATCCCAACTTATTTCTTTTTTCATCCTAACGAATTTTATTCTAAATGGTTCGAAATCTTGAACTTCTATAAATGGTTCGAAATATTTAAATAACAATTTAGAAACAGTTTTATGATTTAAGTTTGTTCTTCTTGCTATTTCTCTAATCCATAACCAACCTTTAGCTTCTTTTAAACATTTAAAAATCTTTGCAATATTTTCTAGTTCATCTCTTCTCATACTATAGTACATGCCCCCTCGTGCACGCAGTATCATTGCTTGCTTGACTCATTGCTCGCTGCGGGCAGGTGAGGGGCATAATAATTTATTTTATTTTATAATATGATAAAAATAACATTCTTAGGAACCTCCGCTAGCATTCCTACTTTTGAAAGAAATCATCCAGCAATAGCACTTGAATATTTTGATAAAGATTATTTTTTGCTTCTTTTTGATTGTGGAGAAAACACTCAACTTCAATTGATGAGAGCAGGAATTAGTTTTATGAAAATAAATATTATTCTTATAACACATTGGCATGCAGATCATTTTGCTGGTTTAATACCTTTGCTTCAAACAATGAATTTAGAAGGAAGAAAAGAAAAGCTAATAATAATTGCCCCTGAAATTGAAGAAAAAATAGAACTAATCAAAAAACTTTATTACTATGACATAAAATTTAAGATAGAAACGATAGATGCTATAAATGAAAACAAGCTTTATGAAAATAAGTACTTTGAAATTTATTCAATAAAAGTTAAGCACACGGTTCCTAGTGTAGCATATGCATTTAAAGAAAAAGATAGGTGGAAAATAAATGAAGAAAAATTGAAAAAATTAAATTTGAAAAAAGGAAAATGGTTAGATAAACTGAAAAAATATGGAAAAATAAATATTAACAATAAAGAAATTAAAATTGAAGACATTGCTGATATAAAAAAAGGGAAGAAAATTGTATATAGCGGAGATTGTGAGTATGATGAAAATTTAGCAGAATTTGCAAAAGATTGTGATATATTAATACATGAAGCAACATTCTTAGAAAAGGATAAGAAGGAATATTCTCATTCAAGCGCATTAGATGCTGCAAAAATAGCAAAGCTAGCAAATGCAAAAAGATTAATTTTAACACATATTAGCAGAAGGTATCATGAAAATTATAATGAACTATTAGAAGAAGCAAAAAGTGTGTTTGAAAATGTTGAAATTGCAAAGGATTTATTTCAAATAATCTTAAAATAATTTTTATGGGCCGGTAGCTTAGCCTGGTGGAGCGTCCGCCTTATATGGGGGCTAAGCAAGCGGAAGGTCGTGGGTTCAAATCCCACCCGGCCCATTTACCTGTTTTACTTGAATACTTTTAAAGAAATTTGATAGATAAATAAGAAGTTTTTATCATTGACACAAAATAATTAAAAAAGTTTTAAAATCATATTTATGAAGAAAAATGAGTAGAAAATTCTACTATACTTTGCATCCACGACTTTGCGTCATAATTGGTAGCGGAAAAGTAAGCGAAAATGTTATAAATTTCATGGCAGCTACATGGATAACTCCAATATCAGAAGATTTACCAACTGTTGGTTTTTCATGCTCAAAAGAAACTTATACTTGTGAGCTAATAAAAAAGTATAAGCAATTTTCTGTTAATATAGTAAAAGATGTTAAATTAATTTGGCAAGTTGGAACTACAAGTGGAAAAGAAATAAATAAAGTTGAAAAATTCAAAATAAAATTTAAAGCAGGAAAAGTATTAGATGTTCCAATAATAGAAGATTGTTTAGCTTATTTAGAGTGTAAGGTAATAAAAGAGGTTGAAGTTTCTGAATGTATATTTTTTATTGGTGAGGTAAAAAACTGGGAAGCACAAAATTTTGATGAATATGGATTTAAAAATTTTTGGGAATTGCCTTATCATAAAGCAGGAAGAGCTTTTGTGTTTTTATCAAAAAATTTTGTGATGATATAAGGTAATCCACTTTGAAAATTTAAATAAAAAAGAAATTTTTGAAGGTTACTTAATAGAGTTATTATATATTAGAAAAACAAAAAAAGCTTTTTTTACATTTTTACATTTTGATGCAATTGATTTTGTTTTTAATTCATATAAAAGCAAAAGAACATATTGGAAAAAATTAAAGGAATATAACTTTAAAGCATATAACTTTAGAAGAGCATTTGAAAGTTTATATAGTAATTTGAGAAGTCATGAAATTGATTTATTGCAAGGAAGAGTTTCAAGCAATTTGGTTGCTAGCTATACAAGAGATATTGAAAACTTAGCTAAAAAAGTATTTGAAGTTCAGAAAAAGGTTTTAGAATTTTTAAAATGATTTTAATTTGTGGGGCAGGAATTTCTGGTTTATGTACAGCATACTTTTTGGAAAATTTTGTTGATGAAAATATTATAATTGTTGAAAGAAAGAAAGAAATTGGAAAAACAGATTCTGGATTAATTAGCGATTTAATAATTAAAGCATTTAACTTTTTTGATTTAATAGAAAAAGAATTTAACATTGCAAATTTTTATTTTAAAGATAAAAAAATTGAAATAAAAAGCAATAAAAAAATGTATTTGATAAAAAGAGAAGAAATAGATAAAAGAATTGCAAACTTATTAACAAAAACAAAAATTTATTTAGGAGAGGAAGTTATAAAAATAGAGAATAGTATTGCTAGAACAAATAAAAGAAAAATAAAATTTGATTTATTGATAGATGCTAGAGGTTCTTTTAGCAATTTAGCAAAAAGAAAAAAAGTAT
>JAGDWU010000020.1:7519-7774 GCA_023256115.1 Candidatus Aenigmatarchaeota archaeon
ATTTTTTGACAAAGAATTTTCTGCAAATTATTTTGGTTGGATTATAGAAGCAAAAAATCATTTTAAAGTTGGGTTGATGGATTTTAATTTAAATGAAGCAAAAATTAAAAATTTTTTAAATAAAATAAAAATGAAATCATATTTTTTCAATTATTTTCACCCAATATCAATTGGAATTCCAAAGAATATTGTTGGAAAAAATTATCTAATAGTTGGCGAAGCAGCTTGTATAAAATCTTTTAGCTTAGGCGGAAT
>JAGDWU010000056.1 GCA_023256115.1 Candidatus Aenigmatarchaeota archaeon
AAAACTGCAGAAATTATATGAGCTGCTGTATGAAGCTTCATAATTTTATATCTTCTTTCCCAATCAATCTTTCCATGAACAATATCATTAACTTTAAAATTTGGCTCCTTTTCTAGCAAATGAACAATATTTCCACTAGAATCATAATAAGTATCTAAAACTCTAATTCCATTAATTTCTCCGGTATCTCCTGGTTGCCCGCCGCTTCTAGCATAAAAACAAGTTCTATCAAGAATTACTTCTTTTCCTCTAATTTCCAAAACTTTTGCATCAAATTCTTTTAAATAAGAATCTTGCCAAAAGAGCTTTTCTGTCATGAAAAGAAAATTAAAACTCTAATTTAAAAATTTTAACAAAACCTTATTATAGATAGGGAAGAGTTTATCATTTTTGGGCAAGATATGTTAGAAAACATAAAGATGAAGAATGGAGTTTGCAGCAAAAAAAGCTTATTGATTCCCAAATAGAAAGCGTGAGAGAATTTTACAGAAAAAACCCAAAAATTGCAAAAATTGTTTTGGAAAGGTTTAGAAGTCAAAAATTAAACCCGAAAAATAAATAAAATTTAATGGAAGAAGTTTCAAAAAGAGATTTAAACCCAGTTAAAGGAACTAGGGATTTTTCTCCAGAAATTCAAATTTTAAGAAAAAAAGTTTTTGAGAAAATTGAAAAAATTTTTCAAAGATATGGATTTGACCCTATGGAGACGCCTATAATTGAAAAGTGGGAAATTTTGAAAGGAAAATATGGAGAAGAAGCAGAAAATAGATTGATTTGGAGGTTTAAGCTTCCTTATAGCGAAAAAGAATATGCATTAAGATATGATTTAACAGTTCCATTAGCAAGATTTGTTGCAAGATTTAAACCAAAATTACCTTTTAAAAGATATCATATTGGAAGAGTTTTTAGATACGAAGAGCCGCAAAAAGGGAGATATAGAGAATTTTGGCAGGCAGATTTTGATATTGTTGGAGCAAAGGAAATTTCCGCAGATGCAGAAGTTTTAAATATAGTAATTGAAATTTTTGAAGAGTTTAAATTTAAAGAATATAAAATAAAAATAAATGATAGAAGAATTTTAAGAGGGATTTTTGAAAAATCGCTACAAATAAAAAATTTTGAAAAAATTTTATCAATTTATAGAATTATTGATAAATTAGATAAAATTGGGAAAGAAAAAGTAATTAAAGAGCTTGAAAAATTAGAAATTCCAAAAAATTCATTAAATAAAATAAATGAATTATTGGAAATTAGCAAAGAAAAGAACGAAACAATAATTTCTTATTTAGAAAACTATCAAGTAGAAGAAATTAGCAAAGCAATAAATGATATAAAGCAAATTTTAGATCTTGTTTATAAAAAAGATGTAATAAAAATTGATTTATCATTAGTTAGAGGATTAGATTATTATACTGCAATGATTTTTGAAGCAGTTGTATCGAAACCAAAAATTGGTAGCCTAGCAGGCGGCGGAAGATACGATGAATTAATAAAAATTTTTACTAATACAGAAATTCCTGCAGTTGGTGGTTCTATTGGAGTTGAAAGATTAATAGATGCTGGATTAGAAATTGGAATTTTTAAAGCTGATAAAAAAACTTATTCTCAAATTGCAATAATTTATACTTTGGAAGTTCCAATAAAAAAAATATTTGAAATTGCAAAAGAATTAAGAGATTATAACTTAAACGTCTACATGCCTTTAAAAGGTTTTAATTCTATTTTAGATGGAATAAAAGAAATTTCTAAAAGAGGAATAAAACATGCATTAATAGTTGGAAAAAAAGAAATTGAAGAAAACATTTATACCTTACAAAATCTTGAAACAAGGGAAAAATTTAAAGTTAAATTAGAGGAAGTCGTGAAATTATTGAGTGTATAGAATAAATAATTATGGAGAAAGAAAAAGAGGAAATAAAAAGAGACCTTGAAAGAGTAGAAGAGTATGGAATAACTTTGCCACAAACAATATTTATAAGTTCAAAAGAGGTTGAAGTTTCTACTGGCTTAATAATAGCAGCTAGATATGCTGATAAAATAAGAAGAGCGATATTTGCAATTTTCGGAAAAGTTTTACCAACTGAAATAATATTAAGAGATGTAGCAGAATTCAATAAAAAGCTTTATGATGAAATTGTAAAAAGAAAAATTGATAAGTTAGATGTTATAAGGATAAGATTTAAAGTTTCATATGATGCAGAAAATAAAAAATTAGAGTTTAAAGATTATGAAATAACAAGGTATATTGAAGAAGGCAAATTAAATGAGGAATGCAAAAAATATAAAGAAATGATAGAAAACATTAAAAAACTCCTTTCATCTTAATTTTTTAACCATATAATAACCTTCTTTTTCGTATCCAAGCTTTCTATAATATTCTCTAGTTCCAATTGCACTAATAACAGCTATTTTACTTTTTCCATATTCTAAAGAGATTTCTTCAGCTTTTTGCATTAATGCTTTTCCTAATCCTTTATGTTGAATAAATTTGCTTTCAGAATTAACTGGCACATGAAAGCCAAATGTTTTTAGCTCTCTAACAATGCTTGCTTTATCATCAATTTCTTTTCTCCAAGATTTTTCTGGTATTCTTAATCTTAGAAATGCATATATTACTTCATTTTTATCTTCAAAGCTAAGAAATATTTCTTTTCCATTGTTTGCATCATATTCAATTTTTTCAATATGTAAACTTTCAAAATCTGGCTTATAACCTTTTAGCATTTTAATTCCAATTTCTCTTTCTCTTATTTCATTAATTTTTATTTTTAATTCTTTTGCTTTTTTAATTACAAATTCTCTTAAATTAGTATATTTATAGCCAATATCAAAATCTCCTAGCGGAAAATCTCTTCCTAATCTTTGAATTCTACAATATTTTGGAATAAATTTTAATGCTTTAGCTAACATTTCAACTAAATCTTCAAAATCATAAAGTTTAAATTTTCCTTCTTTATACAATTCATATAATTCAGCATTCTTAAAAATTTGACAAGGATAAATTTTTAAATAATCTGGTCTATAATTTTCATCTTCAAACAAAATTTTAAACATTTCCAAATCTCTATCTAAATCGCTATTTGGCAAATTTGGCATTATGTGATAAGTTATTTTTAATCCTGCATCTCTGCATATTTTAGTTGCTTCTTTTACTTCTTTTGTTCCATGATTTCTTTTTACAAATTCTAAAACATCATCATAAACACTTTGAACCCCAATTTCTATTCTTGTAGTTCCATATCTTAGTAAATCGTCAACAATTTCATAATTCAAATAATCTGGCCTTGATTCTACTGTTAATGAAACACATCTATATTTTGATGTTTCATTAATTTTTTGAGCTTCTTCCAAATTTTTGCTTTCTTTTTCATTTAATGCATCAAATATTTTTTTAATAAATTCTTCTCTATAATTCTTTGGCAATGTTGTAAATGTTCCTAAAATTACTATTTCTATTTTTGAATTTTCTGATAATAAGCCTAATAATTTATAATGATATAATCTTTCTTTTACTTGTAAGTAAGGGTCAAAATTATTTCTTTTAGCTCTTCTCATTGTAGGCTCATTTAAAGAATAACTTCTTGGAATTCCTTCTATACTTGGACAATAAATGCAATTACCACCACAAAAATAAGGAATTGTAGATAATGTAATAATTAGCGTCCCGCTAGCTTGTCTAATAGGTTTTAAAATAAAATATTTTCTCAAATCAATGTTAAATTTTTCTTTAATTAGTTCTAAAATTGTTGTGCTTTTTAATATTTCAACTTTATGTTTTTTTGCTAATTCAATTTTAAGTTTTTCAAATTTCTCTTTTGTTAGATTATCTTTTAGTTTTAAACATTCTTCTTTCAATTCTTCTAAATACTTTTCAAATTTTTCTAAATCTTTTATCTTTTCTATTCCTAATAGCATAATGGATATTTACAAACAAACAAAAATTTTATATGATAAAATTGCAGAAGGTTGGAAAAATATTAGAACAAAGCCATTTGATTTTGTAAAAGAGTTCGCAAAAGAAATAAAGAATAAAAAAATTTTAGATGTTGGTTGCGGAACTGGAACACAAATTTTGGCTTTTGATAAGTCTAATGTTTTTTTCTGTTTAGATTTTTCAAAAAATATGATAAAAATTGCAAAAGAAAAGTTAAAAGATTACAATGCATATTTTATAATAGCTGATGCAAGAAATTTACCATTCAAAAACTTTTCTTTTGATTATGTAATTTCAATAGCCTGTTTACATCATCTAAAAAAAGAAGATTTTTTAAGTGCTATAAATGAAATAAAAAGAGTTTGCAAAGGAAAAATATTAATTTCTGTTTGGAAAAGAAATATAAAACATTTCTTTGCTTTACTTTTAGGTTTTTTAAAATTTAAAAAATTTGGTTATGCATTAGTTAGCTGGAAACATAAAGGAAAAAAATATTACAGAATTTATTATCTTTACACAAAAAAAGAGCTAAAAAATCTTTTACCTGATGCAAAAATAATTGAATTTAAAGATAATTTATTGATTTATATTTAATTTTTTCAAAATTTCCATAACTTTTTCTGCACTTGCTTTTCCTCTAACTTTTTTCATTATAACGCCAAATATTTTATCTTTCCTTTCAACTTCTTTTACAGTTTCTAAAATTATTTTTTCTAGTTCTTCATCACTTAAAATTTTTAAATTTAAATCTTCAATCGCTTTTTCAACATTGACTTTTTTCTCAAAACAATATTCTAAAATTTTTTCAATCGATTCTTTTAATATTTCACCTTTTTCCAATTTTTTTAAAACTTCGTTAACAGTTTCAATATCAATTTCCAAATTTTTTCTCCTTAAATTAACCAAAATGTTTCCAAAAACGTTTGCAATAATTTTTGGCTCTAAATTAAATTTTTTAACATAATCTTCAAAATCAAAAAAATATCCGCTTTTTAATAGCGAATTTATCAAATCTTTAGATAATTTATATTGTTTTTCATACCTCTCAATTATTTTATCAATTCTTTCTGGCAATTTTATTTTTTTTATAATTTCAGTTGTTTTTATTGGTTTGATATCTGTTTCTGGATACATTCTTTCAGCTCCAGGTAATGGTCTCATAAATTCTGTTGTTCCATCTTGCTTTGCTGCTCTTGTTTCTTTTTTTATTTTTTCTCCCCTTTTCAAAATCTCTAATTGTCTTTTTATTTCATATTCAATGACTTTTGATATTAAGCTTAATTCTTGAACTCCCTTTATTTCAACTCTTTCGTTATTAAAAATTGAAATATTAACATCTTGCCTAATTGCTCCAATAACTTTTTTTACTTTTCTTGTTGAAGATGCAATAAGCCAAATATAATATGCAATTTCTTCTATTTCTTTTGGGCTAAAGCCAGTTAAAACTTCGGTATCAATTTCAACTAGCGGAATTCCCAATCTGTTTAATCTATAATAAACTTTTCCATTTTCTTCCTTTTCTTTTGCTGCAGCATCTTCTTCTAAATAAATTGTTGGAATTCTAATTTTTTTACCTTTATATTCAAAATATCCATCATAACCAATTAACATTGTCCTTTGAAATCCGCTAGTATTGCTACCATCTATTACAATTTTTCTCATTACTTGGATTTCTTCTGGAACTTTACAATTAAATAATAATGCAATTTGCAATGCAATTTCTAGCGCTTCTTTATTAACTTCATGCGGAGGTTCTTCGTCTAATTCAACTAAACAAGTTTCATTTTTGTAAATATAGTAGACAAAAGTCTTATCTTTAAGATATTCGTACATTGCAGCTTCATCTATTTCGCCAAGCTCGCTGTATGTTGGATGCAATTTCCTAATTATTTTTCCTATTGGCTTTTCCATCATTTTTGTTGAACAATTACAAAACAACTTTTTTTGAGTATCCAATTGAATATGAATTTCTAACCCAACTTTTAATTCTTTATAATCTATCATAAAAATATTAATCCAACAAAAATTCCAAATAAAAATCCAATATTATAAATTGGTAAATTTGAAAATAAACTTTTTAAATTTTCAACATTAACAATTCCAAAAAGCGAAGTTATATTTGTGTAGCCTAAAGAGTATGCAAGAACAAAAATAGCTAGCAAAATTATTCCAATTTTAAAAACTCTTTTAATTAACATCCCTACCAAAATTCCTAAAACAAAATTTAAAATAGCAAATATTAAATTCATAATTCTATTCTTTCACTAATTTCATTTGCATAATTTGTATACATCATTTCTTTAACTTTTTCCAAATCATTAGTATGTCCCAATACCCAACATAACTTAACATATGCACATTCAATTGTCCAATCGCATAAATGTCCAATAACTCCAATTTTTAACAATTTTCTTCCAGTTGAATAAACATTTAAGTTTAATCTTCCATAAATTGTTTGAGGAGCAAGCACTACTGGTATTCCTGCATCTATTAGCTCTTTTAATGCATTAATAATTTTTTCACTTACATGTCCCAGGCCGCTAGCAGCAATTACTATTCCTTTATAATAATTTTTTAAACTCCTTATAAATTCTTCGCTAATATTTGGATGAAAGTAAATAATTCCAACTCTACTTTCAATTTTTGTATCCAAAATTAACTTTCTATCTCCTCTTTTTTTGTAATTTTCAGTTAAAAATTTAATAGATTTTTTAAAATAGTTTATTTTTGCTATGGGTTTTTCATTTATAGATTTAAAAGCATTTCTTTTGCTAGTATGCATTTTTCTAACTCTTGTTCCTCTATGCAAGTAACAATATTTATCACTCATATTAGCATGCATACAAACTCCAACTTCTGCAAAATCGCTTTTTGCGGCTATTAATGAGCAAATTAAATTTACTTTATTATCGCTGCTTGGTCTATCTGAACTTCTTTGAGCTCCAACTAAAATTATTGGAACAGGTAAATTTTGTAACATAAAGCTTAATGCACAAGAAGTATAATGCAAAGTATCTGTTCCATGTAAAATTACTATTCCATATGTATTATTATTAATTTCTTTTGCACACTCTTCTGCCAATATTTTCCAATTTTCTGCTTGCATATTTTCGCTAAAAATGTTAAATACTTGCTTTACTTTTATATTTGAAATTTCTAAAATTTCTGGAAATTGGTTTATTAATTCTTTAGCAGAAATGCTTGGATAAACAGCTCCAGTATTATAATCAATTTTGCTTGCTATTGTACCACCAGCACCT
>JAGDWU010000063.1:0-6553 GCA_023256115.1 Candidatus Aenigmatarchaeota archaeon
GTAAGTATTTGGGGGTCAAAAGTCTTAACAACTTCTGCTGTTTTAAGAGAAACAGAAAAATCTGAAGGCATTCTCGGAAAAATAAATACTGCCTTTGGATTTAGTTTCTTTAAATAAAATTTTATAACTCTCCATTTTTTATTTGAAATGTCATTTAAGTGTCTTCTTATTAACTTTTCTTGATGAAGATAAGCTTTCTTTGGAGGATAAAGAAAAGCCTGTGGTAACCTATCTAGTACCTCTGGGTTTAAAAATCTAGCATGTATGGAGTTATTTTCTAGAATTGTAGGAAAAAGTGCCTCTTGAGGGAAAATTACAAAACTGACGCCATCCTTATACCATCTTGGAGGTCGAATAAATAACACATCAATATTATCCATAGCATATGTTTGAATTGAAATAAAAATTGGTTTGTAAAACAAGGATATGAAAATACTTTTACTTGAAGCAGAATTTCCATCCACTTTATCTATACTTCAATTTTATTCTAAATTAAAAGAAGCGAAGATTGTATGCGCAACATCATCTAAGCTACCTATCCTCTTTTTTTCCAAATTCAAGAAGAATAGGAAGGTTCTGCGATATCCGGAACCTAAATACATCTCATTCATTTCTTCAATAGAAAAGAAAAAGAGAATAAAGCTATTCCAAAAAGTTATCTGTCAAGTTGTAAAAGAAAATAAAATAGATTATATTTTTTCCCAATCAGAAAACACTTTAATACCTCTTCTTCTAATTAGAAAAAGATTAAAAGCTTTTAGCATAAATTATTTACCAGAAAAACCAATTTCAATTAAGTCAATTGAATTAGCAAAAATTTTAGCTAGATTTGTGTTAGAAAATAATTTAAATTATATAGAACAAATTGAAAATTCCAGTAATAATTTACTTTTAAGACTTTTAAATAATTTACAAGTTGTTGCCTTAAATTTTGATTACGAAAGTATTAAAGCATTTTTTGAAGAATTAATCAAATTTAATAGAGTTATTGAAATAGATGATGATAATTTAAAAGAATTTTTTGTTTTAATGCTGCTAAAAATTGGTTTAAAACCAGAAGTTATTGAAGATAAATTAATTTTTGATTCATCAAGAATAAAAAGATTGAATAGCAAAGTAAGATTTTCAGCTTTAATTAAAGATAGAGAAGACTTTGTTTATAATTTTGAAATTGATGCAGAAAACGAAATAAATAAAAATTATGTTATATTATCAAAAAATTTTGTTCCAATAATTGTTTGTAATTCACATGCAGCAATAGTTAGCAGAGAGCTTGGAATAACTTGTGTTGTCGGAACTAGAGAGGCTACAAAAAAATTGAAGGATAATCAAATTGTTACAGTAGATGGATATAGAGGAAGAGTTTATGAAGGAATAGTAGAAGAATTAATTAAAGCTGAAAAATCAAAAGAAATTGAAGTTGAAGAAGTTAAAAAACTAAAAACAAAAACAAAAATTCTAATGAATTTAGGAGTTCCAGAAAAAATAAAAGAATATAAACATTTACCATTTGATGGAATAGGATTAATGAGAATTGAATTTATAATCGGAAGTTACGTAAAATATCATCCTAATTATTTAATAGAAAATAAAAGAGAGCTCGAATATGTAAATAAATTAGCTGAAGGAATTGAATTGGTTGCAAAAGAAATTTATCCAAGGTTTGTTGTTGTTAGATTTAGCGATTTCAAAACTAATGAATATGCAAAATTAATTGGTGGAGAAAAATATGAGCCAAAAGAAAACAATCCAATGCTTGGTTGGCGAGGTGTTTCAAGATATATAAGCAAAGAATTTGAAAATGCATTTAGATTAGAATGCAGAGCAATAAAAAAAGTAAGAGAAAAATATAAAAATGTTTGGGTTATGCTACCTTTTGTTAGAACAGTTTGGGAAGTAGAAAAAGTTTTAAAAATAATGGAAGAAGAAGGATTAAAAAGAAGTAAAGATTTTAAAGTATGGGCTATGGCAGAAGTTCCAAGTATAATATTTTTGGCCGATAAATTTGCTAAATATTTTGATGGTTTTTCAATTGGTTCAAATGATTTAACACAATTAATTTTAGGAGTAGATAGAGATAGCGAAATTTTAGCTAAAATGGGATATTTTGATGAAAGAAATGAAGCAGTTTTAAGAGCAATAGAAATGTTAATTAATACTGCACATAAGCATAAATTAACAGTTAGTATTTGCGGTCAGGCTCCAAGTATTTATCCTGAATTTACAGAATTTTTAGTTAAAGCTGGGATTGATTCGATTAGTGTAAATCCAGATGTTGTTGTTAGAACCAGAAAATTAGTTTATGAAATTGAGAAAAAATTAAAATTATAACCATTGGGTTAATTAACAAAAAATATCACAAAAAGGAAAGAATGTAAAGATTGTAATAAAGTTAAGTAAAATTTTGATTTTTAGCAAAAATATTAAATTTTAGTTAATTGAAAGCTTTAAAAATTTAGTTTATTTAATTTTTATGTCTAAAAAATCAAAGGTAACTCCCTGGGAAGTTGAAATTAAAGATGAAAACGATTATGAAAGATTAATTGAATTATTTGGAGTTTCTAAAATAGATGATAATTTATTAGAAAAAATAAAGAAGCATACTAATGATTTGCACATTTTGCTAAAAAGAAAATTTTTTTATGCTCATAGAGATTTTGATAAAGTTTTAGATAGTTTTGAAAAAGGTGAGAAATTCTTTTTGTATACAGGTAGAGCACCAAGCGGAAAAATGCATATTGGACATTTGATTCCTTTCATTTTAACTAAATGGCTTCAAGAAAAATTTGATGCAAATGTTTATATTCAATTGCCAGATGAAGAAAAATTTTGGGCTAAAAAAGTTAATGATTATGAAAAAATAAAGGAATTAGCATATTATGAAGCAAAAATAATTGCATCATTAGGTTTTGATCCAAATAAAACATTTATTTTCATTAATTCTGAATACATTAAAAATTTGTATTCAGCTGCAATTTATGTTGCAAGAAATATTAATTTTTCAACTGCAAAAGCTGTTTTTGGTTTTACTGGTGAAACAACAATTGGCTTAATATTCTATGTTTCATTACAAATAGTTCCAACTTTTTTTGAAAATTCTTATCCAGTTATACCTTGTGGAATTGATCAAGATCCATATTTTAGGTTGCAACGCGATATAGCAGAAAAGCTTGGATATAAGAAAGCAAGCACAATATTATCAAAATTTGTTTGGGGATTAAAAGGACCATATACTAAAATGTCTGCTTCAGATCCTAGCACAACAATATTAATAGATGATGATTTTGAAACGATAAAACAAAAAATTATGAAATATGCATTTAGCGGCGGTCAACCAACTTTAGAATTGCACAAAAAGCTTGGTGGTAATCCAGATATTGATGTTTGCTTTTTTTGGCTCAGAGTTTTGTTTGAAGAAAATGATAAAAAGCTAAAGGAATTAGAAGAAAGTTATAGAAATGGAACGTTAACTACTGGCGAATTAAAAGAATATACAGCATTGAAAATAAATGAATTTTTAGAAAAAATAAGAAAAAATATGAAATGGGCAGAAAATAATTTGCATAAATTTATGTATGATGGAAAATTAGCAAGCGAAATGTGGAATTGGAAGTTTGAACCTAAAGTTTAAAGTTTTAGTTGTTTAAACTTAAAATGGGCCCGGCGGGATTCGAACCCGCGACCTACCGGTTTCGCTATAATAATCTAAGAGCCGGCCGCTCTACCTGGCTGAGCTACGGGCCCATAATAAAAACCGCTTAAATTTTTAAAATATTAATAAAATATTTAATGATAAAATGCATTAGCTGTAACAAAATAATTCCGAATACAGAAAAGTATTCAAGATTCTTATGTCCAAATTGCCAAAAAACAGAAATAATAAGATGTTTAGCATGCAAAGCAAAAAATATTTCCTATACTTGTCCAAGCTGCAATTTTACTGGCCCATAAAATGGGAAAAGTAATTATTTCTGTAAGAATAGTTCCAGAGGATCAGAATGAATTAGAAAAAATTAAAAAAGAAATAGTTGAAAAAATAAAGCCAGAAAAAATTTATGAAGAAGATTTTGTTTTTGGATTAAAAGCATTGAAATTTGAAAAAATAATAGATGAAAATGGTTTCAATGAATTTGAACAAATGCTATCAAATATTTACAAAAATTATGAGATAGAAAAGATAACTAGAGTTTTTATTTAATTTTATCTAAAAATATTTCTGCATAAGCAATTGGGACAAAAATTCCATAGTTTTCTAAAACTTTTGGATTTATTTCTCCAAATAATGCAACTTTTTCATTATTTACAAAAATTTCTCCTTGTCTACCTTCTATAAAGAAAGGATGCATACTTTCTTTTATTTCATACTTTTCTATTTTCAAATTTCTTAAAATTTCGATCAAATAACTTAAAATATCATTCATTGTAATTTTATTTTGAGCAATTGCGAATGCTAAATTTTTTCCTTCTTCTAAATTTTTATTAAATATATATCCAATTTCAAAAATTTTTTGCGGATATTCTTCGCTCAAGTTATTTGCCAAAAATTCTATTATGCTTGGTAATAAAGTACTTCTTAAAACTTCGTATTTTTCGCTAACAGGATTTATAACTTCTAAATAATCATGTTCCAAAAAGCATTTATCATAATCTTTTTTACTAACAAAGCAAGGATTAATAACCTCTAGAAATCCAAGCCCAATCATTATATCTCTAATTTTTTCATAAAAAATTTCTTTTTCATGAATTTCTCCAAATGTTTGAACTTTTGACTTTTCTAATTCAAAATTTTCATATCCATAAACAATTGCAATATCTTCAATTATATCGTTTATATGCAAAATATCAACTCTATAAAATGGAACAACAACATTTATTTTATCAGTAATTAGAACATCGTAACCTGCTCTTTCAAGCAATTCTTTAATTTTTTCTTTATCTAACTTTAACCCTATTAAATTTTCTATATCCTTTTCATCAATAACATAAATTTTGTTTTCATAATTTGGAAATTCGTTTCCATTTAAATAAACATTTTCTATTTCACCAAAAAAACTAAAATAATAAATTAAAGTTTTGCAAGCAATATCAACTATTCTTTCATTTGTTCCAGTAATATCAACAAAAATATTTTTTGTGTTCTCAGTTAATTTTGTTCTTTCGCTATTTATTATTGGTGGAAAAGAAATAATTCCTTTTTCATCATATATTGCTGGATATTTTTCAAAATTTTCTATTAAATTTCCATATTTTCTGCCTTTATCAGTTATTTCTAAAATTTCTTTTAAAGTTAGCTCATTGGAATAAGTTAATGGAACCATTTTTTCTGTTGGCAAAGCTTCTTTATAAATTATTTTTCCTTCTATTTTATCTAAATCATGAATTCCAATAGCAACATATTTTCTATCTTTTCCTAAAAAAGAGTGCAAAAATTCTTGGAAAAGTATTATATCTTTAATATTTACATTTTTTAAATTTCTAACAACAAAACAAGCAAAATATTTTCTTGCTCTAACTTCATTTTTTTCAACTTCAATTTTTGCTTTATTAAAATTTATTTTTTTTATTCCACTATCTAAACCTAAATAACATTCTATTGCTCTCTTTAATCCATTAAAAAATAAAATATCCAATCTATCTGGAGGTAATTCAATTTTTATTTTATCTTCTTCTATTTCATATTCACCTTTTAAATTAAATATCGCATTTAGAACTTTCTCTTTTTCTGAAATTTCTAAAATTTTCTTATCGACTTCTATTGTTGGCATGTTATATTTCTTCTAATAATTTAATTTTGTTTGTCATTAAATCTCTAATATCATTTAAATTATATTTTATCATTGCTAATCTTCCAATTCCTATTCCCCAAGCTAAGACATTTTCTTTAATTCCAAAAGGTTCAACAACTTCTCTTCTAAAAATTCCTGCACCGCCAATTTCAACTAATCCTAAATTAGAAATTTCTGCAAAAATTTCTACGCTCGGCTCTGTAAAAGGAAAATATGCAGGTTTAAATTTAACATTTTTAGCACCTAAATAAATAACAATTTCTTTCAAATAATTTAAAAGCATTTTAAAGTTTGCATTCTCTTCAATTATTATCCCTTCCAATTGATCAAATTCAATAAAATGTTTAGGATCAATTGTTTCTGGTCTAAAAACTCTATCTATTACAAACATTTTTATTGGTATTTTTTCTTTTTTCTTATAAATCAAATATAAAACTCTTGCTGAAACAGCTGTTGTTTGTGATCTTAATAAAATTTTTTTACATAATTCTTCGTCAAAACTTCCCCAGCCAATGCTATTTGATCCTAACCCTAAATGAACTTTTCTAACTTTTTCTAATATTTCACTATCTATTTCAGCTTTTTTATCCGTTTTTACGTAGAAAATGCTATGTATTTCTCTTGAAGGGTGAAAACTTGGCATAAATAATGCATCACAATTCCAAAAAGAACTTTCAATTATTGGGCCTTTATATTCTTTAAAGCCCATTGAAATTAGCTTTAATCTAATTTCATTTAAAAATCTATTATAAAAATGTTTTTTAGCT
>JAGDWU010000063.1:6563-7034 GCA_023256115.1 Candidatus Aenigmatarchaeota archaeon
AATTAAAATCGAATTTTTTAAATGTTTTAAATTTCCATTCTTGCTTTAATAATATTTCGGTTGTTAATGCTGAAATTTCTTCAATTACTTCAAATTTTTCTTTGTATAATTCGTCAAGAGCTATAATTTTTCTTTTTTTGATTTCCTTTTCTTCCAAAATTTTTCTTTTCAAAAATTCTTCCAAAATTTTTTTATCTTTTATTTCATTTTCACTTCTTTCTACGATAAAGAATTTTAAGAATTCTTCTTTTGGCATTTCTTTTTCTAAGTATTTTTTTCCTTCCTCGGTTAATTCAATTTCCCCTCTTATAATATTTATAAGTTTATCGTTTCTCAACCAAATTATTCCAATATTTGCTTTGTCATACTTTGAAATTAAATCGCCGACATTTGTTATTCCAGTTTGAATTAAATTTAAAACTTTCCTTTCTGGTAAACCAAAATTTAGATATTCTTTTCCTTCCTCAGTTA
>JAGDWU010000097.1 GCA_023256115.1 Candidatus Aenigmatarchaeota archaeon
TTATAAATTAAGAAGCAGATAAAAATTAAAGCAAAAATTATTATAAATTTTAAAATCGTTGCAACTTTTTCAAATTTTTCAACAACTTCTAAACCAAGATAAACAATAAAGCTATTAATTAAAAAAACTATAAAAATTAAATTTTCAAAATTTAAAAATTTTAAAGAGTTATAAATTAAATCATAATAGCCAAGAACTGCAAAATATAGAGCAAGTAAAAATATTATAATGCTAAAATTTTTTATTTTATTTCCCAAAAATTTTCCTAAAATTCCTGGAACTTGAAGTATTTTTAATGTTTCTATTTCTGCCAAAATTTTTGAGGCTAAATAGCTAGTAAATGCTCCTATTAATAAAGAAATTGTTCCAAAAATAAAACCAGAATGATAAAACGAATAAGGCAATGAAAAAATACCAGCTCCAATCATTGTGGCTAAGTAAATTAAAATTAATTTCATAAATTGCTTTCAACAATTTCTGCATCATCAACAATTCCATCATTATCTTTATCAATTCCTTTAACGATTAAATAAAAATCTTTTTTGTTAATTATTTGATTATAATATTTTATAAAAGCAATTAACGCAGCTTTCGTTCCTTTAAATCTTTTTCCTTCAATTACTAAAATTTCTTTTTCCTTATTAAATGGATTTTTTGTTCTTTGTAAAACTCCTATAAATTCTTCTGCATAGCTTGCTTTTGGTGTTATAATGTTCCAATCTTTTTCTTCATCTAAATAAACTTTTAATTTTTTATTTATTTTATATAAAACCATATTTACTTTTGGACCACCAATTAAAATTAAATTGTTTTTTAGCTCATCATTATTTATTTGAGTATCTAATTTGTACATTGGAATTTTTATTTCATTTAAAAATTTTCCTAAAAATGCACATAATTCAATTGCTGCTATTCCATCGCTTGCTTGAGCCCCAAATTTTCCATGCGGATCTGGAGAACCAACAATTATTAAACAATTCCATTTTCCATTTTCGATAAATGGTTTTGGTTCAATTAAATTTAAATTGGTTTTCTTTTCAACAAATTTATCATTTATTACAAAAGCTATTGCAGAATATTCAAATGAATAATTTTTTGCTAAGCCGCCAGTTCTTTCTTCATATCCAATAAAATCAATTATTCCAGCTTTTTCAAGTTTTTTCATGTAATAATAAACTTTTTGAGGATTTTCTTTTAATTCTCTTGCAACATCTAATGCGCAAGCTGGTTTTTCGGAAAGAACATTTAAAATTTTAATTGCTAAAGGATTTTTTAATATTTCAATTCCATTTAAATTTTCCAATTTTTTTGTTTTAATTATTTTATCTTTATCTATTAAAAACATTATTATAATATTTTTAAAATTTTAAAAATAGCTTTTTATTTTTCTATTTTTTCAATTGCTTTTCTTAATCCAAATATTGCTAATGCCATTAATAAAAGCTCTGGATCAAACTCTCCATAAGCTAAAAATTTTCCAATAAAAAGCAATAAAAAACCAAATGCTGCTAAATAAGTTTTCTTTCCTGGTAATATATCCTTATATCTTCTTTTAGGCATTACTTATTTATTAATACTTAATTAAAGCAAATTTGATAAATAATATTTTTTAATATTGATGTATATTATGAAAGCTATTAGCGATTATGTAAGTTTTATTATTACAATTATTTTAACAATTGTAGGAATTGGAATTGTTTTAACTCAGCTAATTCCAATAATAGAAAAAAATAAAAATGCAATAACAATTGATAGCACAATAAAACAATTTAAATTATTAGATTTTTTAATTAAGCAAGTTGCAAGCGAAGCAATTGGATCACAAAGAACATTTGAATTTAACATTTTAGATGGAGAATTAAAAATAAATAATATAACAAATGCATTAGAATATTATTTGGCTTCAAAAAATTTGCCTTTAGATTATGGAACTGAAATGAAAATTGATAACATTTATTTATCAACAGGTCCAGAATTAAGAGAGGAAAAAATTAAATTAATATTAGCATTAAAACATGAAAGAATAAAAATAATTGGAGATTTAAATTTAGGAAAAGGATTGCATAAATTGTGCATAAGAAAGGAAGCGGAAGATTTTGAAAATAAAATAGTATATGTTAAAATTTATGAATGTTAAATTACTGTTGCTGTTCCGCCAGCATGCCAAGATATTCTTGGCCTAACAACAATTGCAAATATTCTTTCAATATTATCATCTAAAACTATTGCTGCACCAGGAATTCTTGGCAATTTGTTAAAATAGTTTTCAAGCTCTTCTTCTACATAAGTTTGCATTACCAATCTTAAAGCTTTTAAATCTTCGCTGCTTGTTAATCTAAATGCTATAACTATATCAGTTTGACTTAACAAATCTTGATGCAATTTATTTGGCATTTGTGTAATACAAATTAAATTTACTCCTGGCTCTCTACCTTGCTTTGCAATTGTTAATATTGGATCTAATGCCAATGTTTTTTTATCTCTAGGAGCAAAATTTTGAGCTTCTTCAAATACTAGCCAAACAATTGGAAATTTAAATTTTTGTTCATATCCCATTTTAGCTAATTCTTCTTCTTTTCTTGCTAATAACCTTAAATAATAAGTATTTCTTGCTATCCAACTTGCAATCATATTTCTAATTGCATCATTCTTAACTCTTGAAACATCAATTATTACAATTTTTCCTGGCTTAACAATTTCTTCTATTTTTGTTCCCTCTTTTTCAAAAATTCCCCATGCTTCTACTGCTTTAAAATATGAAATTAAAACATTTTTTATTTCATTTTCAATTTCATTATCCTTTCTAATTGTTTCAATTATATCATTTATATCATATTTTTCTTTTTTTGAAACTTCAGAAATTATTTTTTCTAGTGCAATCGATTTTTTATCAAATCTATCCCATTCAAAAGTTAAAATCCAATCTTCTGCAGAAAAATAATTAACTGGAATTGAAATTGTAAAATCTATTGGTAAGCCTGCTTCCCTATAAACTTTTTCTAATCCTTTTGGAACTGCAAGTAAAACATCAAATCCTTTTGGTTCTAAATTCCATTGTTTTAATAAATCCTTTTGTTGTTCATTAGGATATTTCATGCTCCAATAAATTCCCATCGGATCAAAAACAATAAATGCGGATTTTTCTCTAATTTCCTCTGGTAAATTACAAAATTCTTCTAAAATTGTTCCTGAACAATAGCTTTTTCCGCTTCCGCGCTTTCCACAAATCAAAACAACATGCGACTTAATAAAATCAAAATAGATTTTAGATGATAATTGCCATTCATATTCGCCAATTACTAAATATCTTCCAATATAACCAGCACCATACAAACCATATTTTTTTAAATCTTCTTGAGATCTTCCAATGACAGTTTCGAATATCATAATTTTATTATTTAAACCAAAAATGGGGCGGCTGGGATTTGAACCCAGGTCATGGGCACCCGAAGCCCACATTCTACCAAGCTAAACTACCGCCCCCATAAATTTGTTTTTATTAAATAGTAATTATGAATTTTGGACTCTTTTCGCGTAGAAAAGTTAAAGAGCTAGAAGAAAAAATTCATGAACTTTATAAAGAAAGAGAGGAACTTAATAAAAAAGTAAATGAATTGGAAGAGGAAAATGAAAAACTTAAGCACACTATATTAAAACTTGAAAATTTAATAAATCAAAATTTAGAAACAAAAGTAAGGAACGTAATAGAAAAAATTTATGCATGTGCTAAAAGTAGTAAGTGCCCTGAAAATGATTTAAAAGCTCTTATTGAAGAATTTGATAAAGTACAAAAAAGTGTACATCAATTAATCTTTGAATTAAGTAAAGCACGTTCTTTATTAAATTCAATAATATCTTTGGAACATTTATTAGGTTATTCTAAGTTTCAGGAAATATATTTTCAAAAAGTAGGATCGAAAACAATTAAAATATATACGTGTTCCTTACCCTTAGGAGTTCATAGATTTATAAAAGAAATGGAAAAGGAAAATATTGTGTCAATAGTCTGTTATGAAGCAAACTCTAATGTTTATATTTACTTTCCTGATTACATGCGTTCTAGAATTGAAGGAATATTAAATAGAGGATTGCAAGGATATAAAATTAGATATGTGAAAGAGAATAATAGTCGAGCGTCGAGTGCTAAAATAATGAGTGATGATACCAACAAAAAAATTAGTTGTGATAAAGTTATCGAAATTATAATAGAGGATTTAAGAAGTTATGGATTTATCCACTCAATTTCATAATACGTACATTTTGAATTTGGAAGTTCAATTTTATTAGCGACATAATATGTAATGCTTGATTCCTTATCAACTATTGCAATTAGCAATCTTAATCCAAGCTCGTCTGCAATTTTTAATGCATTTGCTAAATAGCTACCGCTTAATTCTTCATCTTCCCATAACGAGGTTATTAAAAATGATGGTTTATCAATGTTTGGCTTTTCAACTTCATTATTTTCTTTTCTATGATATGCAACATAATCTATTTGAGTTTCAATTTCTTCTTTTCTAGCTTTTGGAATTGCAGTTATAAATGTTTTTCTTACGCTATGTGCAACTCTAATTGCTCTAGCCCATTGATTCATAGGCATTTTAACTTCTTGCGGAAATACATGAATAGCATGCTTTGAATGTTGCCACTCTTTTCCTTTTTTAGTTGGAGATGCCCCAGGAAAATATAATCTAAAATGAGTTCCAAATTTATAGCCAGTTTTTACAACATAACCATTATTTCTCCAATCTTCATAAACTTCAAGCAAATAATCTGCTATTTCAAATTTTTTCTTTATTGCTTTTTCCAAATCTTCATAGCTTAATTGCCTATTAGAAAAGTCAAAAAATTTAAATCCGTTTTTTGCTAAATATAATGTTTCTATATAATCTAAAAACAAAAATTTTCCCTTTTCGTAATTTTTATAAATTCCATATTGTCCGAACCAAAAATTTTCAAAAAGTTCTTTTGCTTTTGGATCGAATGAAATTGAAGAAATTTCATCTTCTAAAAAATAAAATTTTATTTTTTTATATTCTTCTGGAATTTTAAATTCAAAAGATGGATATTTCTTTATTGGGCTTTTTCCATAGTTTTCTTTTTTTATTCTTTCTAAAAAAGTTAAAAATAAACCTCTATTTTTCCAATCTCTATAAACATAATATTTTCTTAACAAATTTTTCGAATAAAATTTTTCAAACAAATTTTCAATGTTTAATATTTTTGTTTTTTCTCTAACTATTGCATTTCTTATTTCGCACAAATAAATTACTTCTATTAAATCTAAAAATAATGTTCCTAGCTTAAAATTTCCGATAAAACTTTTTTTTAATTCGCTAATAAATTCTTCGCTTGATACAAAAAAGTTTTTTCCATCAAAATTTATTTCTAATAATTTCATCCAAAAATTAATGTTAATTTTCCTTTTTCAAATGAGTGCCCAATTAATCTTTTTCCTTTTGGTATTGGAATTATTTTAAAATATCCCTTATCTTTTGTATATGCTTTAACTTCAATGCTTTCTTCTAATTCTTTAATTTGAATGTTTTCTTCATTTTCAATTCCTGGCAATTCAATTTCAACTTTTATTTGATTTCCCTCTCTATATGTTTTAATTTCTGGCTCTTCGACAACTTTTGGTTTTGGAATTTCTTCCTCTTCAATTCCAAATTGCTTATAAATTTTTTCTTTTATTTTTGGTTCTAAGTCTTTATATTCACCAAATGTTTTAACTTTAATTTCTGGTTTTTTTCCCGTTTCACTTCTAATTTCTATGCTAATTCCAGAAAATTTTGGCTTAATTTCTTTTTCAACATCAAATTCAAAAAAGCTTGGCCTAAATATTTCTCTTAACTCTTTTAAAAATGTTCTTTCTATTTGCTCAAAAATGTCATCAAAGGTTCTAAATCCTAAAAAAAATCCGCAATTTGGACAATAATTCCAATTTTCTTCAATTGGATATCCACAATTTGGACATTTACGCCTTCTCATAATTAAATTATATTTAAATAAATAATAACTGTTGGTAAAATTATTGATCCCATTAAATAACTTCTTTTAACTTTTGACAAAACAGTGAAAAATCCTAATGATAAAGAAGTAAATAAAAGCAACAAACCTATCAAAGAACAATAAAAATAAACTGAAAAAATTACAAAAAATATTAAAACTAAATTTAAAATTTTGAAATTAATTTTTTTGAATAACAAAAACAATTTTTTATAAATTAAAATTGCTAAAAGTAAAGAAATTGAGCTCGAAATTAGTGCAACTGAAATAAAAAATAAAAATGTATAAAAATCTATTTCTCTATTTAGTTTTTCTAAATAAACAGCTAAACCGCTTCTAGGATTTCTTATTGAATAAAGCATTGAAATTGAAGTTATTTCATTTGAAAAAACCATTGCACTGTTTGAAGCAATAAACGTTTTATCATTTAGACCAATTGGTTGAAACAATAAAATTATTTGCGAGCTTCCAAAAGCAGGCAAAAAACCTGCCAAAAAACCACCAAATAATCCGATTAATAAAGATTTTATAAATTCATTTTTGCTCATTTCAATTTCTTTATCTTCTTGCAACTCTAAAATATTTTGTTTTACAAATAAGTTTACAACTAATTGCGGTAAAGCAAAAAATCCTAAAAACATTGCAAATATAGATTTTTGAAATTCTAATATTTCAAATGAAAAATATCCAAAAATTCCAGCTAAAATAAAAATTAAAATTGAAAACAATCTATTTTCTTCAAAGTAAAAAAGTAAAGCAATTGCAAAAATTAAAAACAGTGCAACTAATTTTAATGTTTGTTGTTTTATAACTCCAATAACATTAGAAATTAAAATGTTTAAAATACATGCAAAAATTAAAGCTAACATTCCAAACAAAAAAGAAATTTTTAAAGCTTCGATAGCTTTTCTTTCTTTCATTAATC
>JAGDWU010000003.1 GCA_023256115.1 Candidatus Aenigmatarchaeota archaeon
GTACCGTGAGGCGTGCCGTTAAGTCGGTTAACGAGCGAGACCCGTACCCCCTGTTGCTACCCAGCGTGATGAACGCTGGGGGCACTCAGGGGGGACTGCCGGCGAAAGCCGGAGGAAGGTACGGGCGACGGTAAGTCCGTATGCCCCGAATGCCCGGGGCCGCACGCGCGACACAATGGGTGCTACAAAGGGATGCGACCCCGAAAGGGGGAGCTGATCCCTAAAAGCACCCGTAGTTCGGATCGAGGGCTGTAACTCGCCCTCGTGAAGCTGGAATCCCTAGTAAGCGGGGGTTAGCAACCCTCGCTGAATGCGTCCCTGCCCCTTGCACACACCGCCCGTCACGCCAACCGAGTGGAGCTCCTGCGAGTCCCGAAAGGGACGAGCAGGAGCTCCGCGAGGGGGGCGAAGTCGTCACAAGGTACCCGGGCGGGAACGTCCGGGTGGATCCCTTACTTACCATCCCTAGCTTTAATAATGGTGCTAAGTGCCATTTACTTAGAATTTTTCATTTTTTGCTAAATTTTAATTATTTTTAATTAAATTATTTGTATTTTATTTAACTCCTTTCCTTTAGAATAAAAAAGCAAACCCATTAAATATATATCCAAATTCCATTATGGGCCTGTAGCTCAGCCCGGAAGAGCGCTGGGCTTCGGACCCAGAGGTCGTGGGTTCAAATCCCACCAGGCCCATTCTCGATAAAAAACGAACAAAAACAAAAGGATTTATAGTGTAAAAAATTACATCTTTTCTTGCTCTTTATTTATCGAAAAACCAGAAAGTATTTTTACGCAATATTAAAGCTCTTTAAAATTTTGAAAATTTAAAAATTATAATGTTTCAATGAATTTTAGCCTTTTTGGAATTGGTGGATGAGTCGACAAAATTTCTTCAATAGCCGAATATTCTTCATTTTTCACTTTTTCTATTTCTTCTCTACTTACTAAAGGATTAGCAAAGAAATTTATAAATGCATAAATGAAAAGAGTCTTAAAACTATTTAGTTCAATTTCTTCTTTTTCTTCTTGATTGTTTTTATAGTAGTTATGAATTTTAACTAAACTACTTTGCATAGCTTCTTTTCCAATTTTTGCTCCTTCTAAATCTGCAAAATATTCTCTTAATCTACTAAATGCTAAAACTAGAATTTGTACTATGAAAGAAAAAAGAACTATTAAAAATCCCGTTATTGCCAAATATGCTTTTTCTCTGTTTTTTATAGAATAGTAGAGTAAATTATAACCAATATAGTAAATTATACTAGGAAAAATTCCAAAAAGTAGCATTACAGCATTATCTTTATGCATGTGATGCCCTATTTCATGTGCGACAACTGCCTTTAGTTCTTTTTCATCAAGCATTTTTTCTAAAGAATCTGCTATTGCAATATACTTTCCAAAAATGAAATTTCCAAAAGCAAACACATTAGGTAAATTAGAAGCCTTTAATGCAATTAGTTTTCCTTTATATCCTAGTTTTTCTTTAACTTCATCTACTATTTTTTGCAATTTTTTATCTTCTTTTGCGTTAAAGAGTAATTTTATAAGTATTTGAGAAATTAAGTAAACGGCAACATTTATTAAAACAACTGACAAAATTAAGTTAAATAGCGAAAACTTAATATTAAGGAAATAAATTACTAAAAACAAAACCAAAGAAAAAGAAGAGATAATCAAAACTGAAAGTAAAAACATTGAAAAATACAAAGAAAATCTCCCAGAAAATTTTGATGCAACTTTTGGGGCTATTGTTGAAGCTAATATAAACATGAACACATATCCCAGAATCATTGTTATTATATATATAGGATCGAACATTAGCATAGTTTTTTAGCACATTCTTCTTTTAAACATTTTTCAATCACACTATTTTTTATATATATTGGTTTATTTAATCTTAAAGCAATTGCTGTTCCATCACTTGGTCTACAATCCATAAGTAGAACTTTATTACCTTTTTTAAATATACATGAACCAATAAAAGCTTTAGAAGTGTCAATATTTCTTAAATCTTCTATTTTTAGCATTAAGAATTCGATGTTAAATTCTTTTAAGGTATCAACAAACAAATCATGTGTCAAAGGTCTTTCACTTTTAGCTCTATTTAATGCTTTTAAAATAGAATTTGCCTGAGAAGAGTCTATATAACCTTCTATTTGATAGCATTTTGTATATAAAATTATTTTATAAGTATTTGGATTTATTTCCTCTAATTCTATATTTTCAACTTCTTTATACTCAAACAAATTGAAAACTTGAGTACTATTAAATAGTTCTTCTATTTTTTCTTTTACAGGCTGAAAGTTGGAAATGCTAAGAATAAATGCAATTATCGCTAGTGTTATTGAAATAGAAACCAAAATTTTTTCCATAATTTTAAAAGTTTTTAAGATATTCTATAAGCAGCGATTTTCTTATTTCTCTTAGATTTTTTTCTTCTTCATATCCTTTTTCTTCTATAGCAAGTCTTTTTAACTTATCAAATAAAGTTTGTAAAACATCAATAAAATTAAATCCTTCAGCAAATGCATGAATATAGCTATCTTTTATCAAACATGTTGCTCTAATAACAAAATAATTTCTTTTTTCTGAAAGTTTTTTTACATTTATTTCTAGTTCTTTACCTCCAATCTTTTTAATTTCGTTGCAAAAACTTTTAGCATACTTATTTAAAAGATTTTTTTCTAAGGAATCTAAAAATGCTAAACCACTCACATTAATTTTTATTCCTTCTAGTCTTTCTTCTATTAAAACCTTTAAAAAGTCTTTTTTAGTTATTATTCCTTCCAGGTTTTTTTCAACTAGGCAAGAAATATTATTTTCTTTCATTCTTTCAATTAACGTTCCGATTTTCTCTTTTTTATAAAATGTTATAACTGGTTTAGATGCTATCGATATAGCTGGATTTTCGAGCAAACTATATTTTTCTCCTATCAATTCACCAATTGTTACTCTTTCTTTTGGTTTAAATATTTTTTCAATTATATCCCTTCTTGAAATAATTGCTACTAATTTTGAATTTTCAACTAATGGTAAATGAGAAATATTATTTTCTGCAAATATTCTAATTACTTTACTTATTTTTATTTGCGGACTTGCAACTATTACTTTTTTAGTCATTATGGTATAAGCTGGAATATTTTTCAAATCAACATTTTTTTGTATATACTCTAAAATCTCATCTATGTAAAAAATTCCTAAAACTTCTTTATTTTTTACATAAGGTAAAGTGTATAAATCATTTTGATACATTATTTTTGCTATTTCGCTTATATCTTCTTTTTCTGTCTTTGCAAATATTTTTACAATGTTTTTAACCTTAGCATTTAAATTTTTTTCAAGAATTATATCTCTTTCCCTAATTAACCCCTTATATTCACCTTGCTTATTAACAACAACAAGTTCTTTTACATTATTCTCTTTCATTTTATAAAAAGCATCTATTATTTTTTCATTTTCATCTATTGTTACTGCTTCTCTCATTATTAGCTTTTAATTATTAAATATTAATAATGAATATAGCTAAAAAAGCATTAAAAAATTTTAAGCCAGGAGATTTGATAATAATAGATAATGTTCCTTGTAGAGTAGAAGATGTTAGAACAACAGTAAGCGGAAAGCATGGAGCAGCAAAAACAAGAATTGAAGCAATAGGTTTATTTGATAATAGAAGGAGAAGCATTATTGGCTCCAGCGATGATGAAGCCGAAGTTCCGATGATAAAAAGAAAAAAAGCCCAAGTTTTATCTATAATTAATAACATAGCACAATTAATGGATTTAGAAACATATGAGCAAATTGAAATAGAAATTCCAGAAGAAAAAAAAGATAAAATAAAGGAAGGAGAAGAAATTTATTATTACGAAATAATGGGAATTAAAACGCTTAAAGATTTGAAATAAAGATATAAATACTTTTAGCATTTATTATTTATTGGTTAAGAAGAGTTTGTTATCAAAATAAAATAAAATGGAGATTTTAGAAGAAATAAAAAAATTAATTCCAAATGAATATATAAAAGAAATTGGAATAGAAGGAAGCGAAATAGTTATCTATACAAATAATTTAGAATTTTTTGTTGAACCTTACAATATAATTAAGCCAGTAATAGAGCAAATTAAAAAAAGAATTGATGTAAGAATGTATAAAGATTTTTTAAAAGATGAAGAAATAACAAAAAAAGAAATATTGGAAATTATTCCGAAAGAAGCAAATGTTAAAAATATTACATTTGAAAAAGATAGATCTATTGTATTTATTGAAGTGGAAAATCCATATTATGCAATTGGTAAAAATGCAGAAATAATAAAAGAAATTAAAAAAAGAACACATTGGAAACCTATTATAGAAAGGTCTCCAAGTCTTGAATCTCCAATTGTTCCAAATGTAAGAAGATTTTTACATAGCGAACATGAATTTAGAAAAGAATTTTTAGAAAGAGTTGGAAAAAGAATTTTTGAAATAAAAGAGAAAAAAAGAGATTATATAAGAATTGGATTTTTAGGTGGTGCGAGAGAAGTTGGAAGAAGTTGCATATTAGTTGAAACAAATAAATCTAAAGTATTAATTGATTGCGGAATTAAACCTGGTTATTATGATGAAAAAGGTTTTCCTATTTTAAAAATAGAAAATTTTGATTTAAATGAATTAGATGCAATAATAATTTCACATGCTCATATAGATCATATTGGTTTTGTTCCATTTCTTTATGAAATTGGTTATGATGGTCCAATTTATATGAGCGAACCAACTTTAGAATTGTTTGCTTTACTTTTAACAGATTTTTTAGATGTGATGTATAAAAATGCAAAAAATCCAATATATTCTGCTAAAGGTATTAAAGAGGCGATAAAAAGAGCAATAACCTTAGAATATGAAGAAGTAACAGATATTACGCAAGATATTAAGCTAACTCTTTATGATGCTGGACATATTTTAGGAAGTTCTATTGTGCATTTGCACATTGGAGATGGTTTGTATAACATTGTTTATGCATTAGATCAGAAATTTGATAAAACTACACTATTAAATCCTGCGCATACACAATTTGAAAGAATCGAAACATTAATAATTGAATCAACATATGGAGCAAAAGAAGACAAAATGCCAAAAAGAAGAGAAGCTGAAAAAGAATTAGTCGAAACAGTTAATTCTGTAATGCAAAGAAACGGAATAGTTTTAATTCCATCTTTTAGTGTTGAAAGAGCCCAAGATATTTTAGCAATTTTAAAATTAAATAATTTTCAATATCCAGTTTTTATAGATGGTATGATTTGGGATGCTACTAGCATTTTTACAGCTTATCCTGAATATATGAACAAAAAAGTACAAAAAATGATTAAAGAAGGTAATAATCCATTTGTTTCAGAAAATTTTATTAGAGTTTCTACAAGAGAAAAAAGAGAATCAATAATTTATGAAAAACCAAGCGTAATAATTTCAACAAGCGGAATGATGACTGGTGGCCCAGTAATAGAATATTTTAAGAAATTGTGTGAAGATAAAAACAATTTACTTTTATTTGTGGGTTATCAAGCAGAAAATACTTTAGGAAGAAAAATTCAAAGCGGAGCAAAGGAAATTCAATTAGAAGAAGATGGTAAAATAAAAAATTTCAAAGTTGAAATGGAAATTAAAACGTTATATGGATTAAGTGGGCATTCAGATAGAAGACAATTGTTAGCTTATGTAAATAACTTAAGCGCAAAACCTAAAAGAATTTTTGTTGTTCATGGAGAGGAAAGAAAAACAATTTCCTTAGCCAATACATATGAAAAATTATTTGGAATTGAAAGTTATGCACCTAGAAATTTAGACTTTTTAAGATTGCGTTAACTATATTTATGTATTCAAACGTAAAAAAAGAAATTGGAAAGTATTATAAGCAATTTTACAAAAAAATAAAAGAAAATAAAAAAATTTTTCTTACATTTGATTTAGATAACGATGGATTTTGCTCAGCTAAAGCGCTTTATGAATTTTTAAGAAAAATAAAAATTAAACCAAAAATTTTCATAAGTAAAAAAGACAGTAGAAAAGAAAGAATTGAAGATGCAATAAAAAATTTCTTAAATTCAAAGTATAAATTATTCATATCATTAGATGTTGGAATTTCTCAAATTTCAGAAGATTTAATAAAGAAAATGGAAAATAGCAATAAAGAATTTTTATTTATAGATCATCATTTATACGATTATAAAAGAATTAAGAGAGTTTGGATTATTAATCCAAGATTTATAAACAAAAACATTTATATTTCCACGTCAGCAGTTTTATACTTAATTCTAAAAAGAATTTATATAAACAAAAAAATTTTGTTCTTTTTATATATTGGAGATTATAGTGATAAAAGCAATTTTGAAGAATTGGAAAGAAAAGTAAATGAATTTTTTCCAAATTTAAAGGAAAAAGTGGATGAATATTCAAAAAGATTAACAGCTTTTCTTCTTTTATCAAAGAATATAGA
>JAGDWU010000061.1 GCA_023256115.1 Candidatus Aenigmatarchaeota archaeon
CACCAAGAGTTTTATCTTGTGTAAGTAAACAAGCAATAGTGTAACCAGTTGCAAATTTTGCTACAAATTTACCTTCTTTTAAAACAATTTTACCAGCTTTTACAGTTATTTTACCAGCTTTTCCACCAATTTCAATCGTTTTTTCTATTCCACTTTTTAATACATCTATTATTTCTTTAAGAGTTTCTCTTTTTTCAATAAATTTGTTGAAAAATTCACTTGCTTTATTTTTTATAATTCTACCAGTTTTTGCAAAACCAGCAATGTCCAATCCTAAAAAGACTGCATCAAAAGTTAATGTTGCTAAAAAGTTATAACTCCAAGGTAAGTCTTCGCTCCAAGGAACAAATATAGCTGCTAATCCTCCTAATATATCACCTTCAAAAAGATCTGAAGCTTCATATGGTGGTTCTGGGGGAAATTCTTCCCAATAAATTAAATAATAAGGATCGCTAAATGCTCTAGTTGGAATTGGTGGTACTGTGCCAAAAATTTGATTAACAAATTCTTCAATTTTTTCAGTTGGATTTGTTAAAACTATTGGCTGGGGCATTTCAAAATATACTTCAACTTCTGTTCCAATATCTTTTTGGCAAAGCTCATCTATAGCATTAACAAAATTTTTTGCGCTTCTTTCAACTATTCTATCTGTTGGTGTGTGAATAAAAAAGTACCAAATTCCAAATAAAATTAATGCTGCTAAAATAATTCCAATTAAAAATCTTATATCAACTTCTATTGTAGATTTTAACAGTTGCATTTTTTCTTGCATTCTTCCTCGCTAAAACCACACTTATTGCAAAAATCTCTAAATTTGTATTCTTCATTTCCAATTTTTACAATAGTATCTAAATCACAATTATTTTTTATTACTGTTAGGCAAATAGAATCAATTAAATAACATTCGTCTTTTGGCTTCATTGAAAACCATAGCATTGCGCCCAAAAATATTATTATTACTGCAACAAAAATGTAAAGCAAAATTTTTACAGTTTCTGAGACAGCCTTCATAATTTGTTATATTGTATGAAATAATATCTTTGTAAATTTTGTATGCAAAAAGCGCAATTATAAGTAGTAACAAGATTAAGATTACTATAATTACTAAAGTTTTTAAACTTAACGAAATGCTCATTTTGGAATTTTAAGTTTAAGTAAAGCATTTATTATATCTGGCGCAAAATAAATTGCTAAAACAATTATTATAACCAATAATATTAGTAAACCAATTTGAATTAAAAGTTCCCATTCGTCTTCGCTCATTTTTTACCTGTTAAATGTTCTAACCAACCTTTTATATCTAAAATATTTTTTATCGCTTCAGTTCCTTGAGTTTTTGCAATATATATAAAATATATTCCAATTAATATTGCCAATGTTGCTAAAATTATTAATACTAATGTTGTAAAGGTAATTTCCATAATTATTTTACTAATACTTCACAAATGTATGGTTGAGGAAAAATTTTTCCTATAACTAACAAACACATGTCCCTTACAAAATCCATAACAGATTTTCCGCTTAATAAATAAAAAATAATAGAAAGTGCTATAACAAAAAAAATTGCAGCTAGAATTATAATAACTAAAAATTTCAAAGAAATTTCTAGCGGCATGGCTTGTTAAAAACTTTATTTATGAAGCATTTAATAACTTCATTTCTATAACTTTCATTTTTCATAAAATTAATTATTTCTTTTCCAAACTTTAAAAATATTAAAGCTGCAATTGCAAAAACAAGTAAAGCAACCAATACTACAAAAAGAATTTCTACTGAAATCATTTAATGATTATTGGAAATTTATAGAGATATCCAAATCCGAAAATTAAAATTAGAATTATTGCAGTTATAGTTAAAATTAAAAAAATTAGTGTTCTCAACGTTTTTTCTTCCATAATTATAATTGTAAAGTACTTAAAACAAGTGATAGAATCAAATTACCAAATATGTGATAGACAATGATTATTCCAATGCAATAAATAGTTATTGAAAAAAATATTGCTTTTGAGACATAATACAATTCTAAAATAGGATCATAACCATTTTCTAACCCATTAATAAAAACTGAAACAATATAGGATAACAAAATTAGAAATATTCCAATAGCCAAAACAAAATAAGATGGACTAATTGTCGGAACTTTAAAAGATAAAATTGGTAAGCTAGATGGTAGTGAAACTTTTCCACTTTCTGATACCACAACTAAAGTTGGTAAAATTGAAAAAATTCCAAGAATTATAATAAGCAATCCAATTATAACGGCAGAAACTATTGGAGCTAAAAGTCTTGAAACAAATTTTAGTGTACTAACAGGATCAGAAACTATTTCATCAATTGTGTTTTGAAGCTTTGCAAGACTTTTTAAGTATTTAGATGATATTAGTAAAGCATTTGAAGCAAAATAATATCCTTTTTTTATGCTTTCTAGTAAACTTCTAAAAATAAAATCTATTAATCTAGAATAATATTGTCTAATTGCTCCAACTTTTTCATCATATATCGCTTTCTCAAAAGTATAGCCAAGTTGAAGATTTGTTAGTATTTTTTCGTAAAAGTTTTTAATTTTGAATTTTTCTAAATTTTTTATAGAATTGTTTAGCGCATTTTCAATTGGCGTTCCTGCTCTTAAATGATAACCGAGTTGAAATAATGCTTCTCCCAATTCTCTTTCAACATCTTTTATTTTAGTTCTTCTTTTTATTAACTCTTTTAATCTAAAATAGGAAAATGTTAAAAATGGGAGTGTTAGAAATAAAAGAATTAAAATTCCTAAAATAGAAAAATATTCATAATTGAATAAAAGTTCTTTGCAATATTCTTTATTTTCTTTTAAGTCTATTGGCTTTTTTGCTTCTTCAAATTTTTCGTTAGCCCAGCTTGCACATAGAAAATATTTTTTATTTTCATAAACAAATGTTGGCAAAATTAATAGAATTAAAATAAAGGAAATTATTGCTGAAACAATCAAAAAATTAAATTTTTTATTAAAAAGTTTAAATTCAAAAACGTTTATTCCAATTATTTCTGTGGAGCTAGATGTTAAAGGTCTTGATTTAAGAACAGAAATTATAACCCAATATAAAATAAGAGGTAAAATAAAATCATAAGTAAAAAAAATTGCTGAAACATTAACTAAATTTGGAAGAAAGAAAATTATTAAAGGGATAAAAGTCATTGTTAGAATTGGTAGAATTATTCCAAGTGTCATTACTATCATAGTTGGTAATTTTAGCTTTCTCGAATATTTTTCAAATCTTTCTGTTGTTTGATTTATTAAGTTTTCTATTACTTCATCGATTATTTTTTCATTTTTATATGGTTTTTCAACATAATCAAAAAACATATATATTCCTTCAACAAATTCATTAGCTTCTTTATACCATTTATCAATCCTTTTTTTAAGCGCATTTTTAATTGTGGAATATTTACCAGAATAAAAATCCATTAAAGCATCTTTAAAATCATTTCCAATAGGACCATCTAAATTTAATGCAACGCTTAATACTGCTCTTTCTAAATTTGGAACTTGTCTTAAAGAAATTGCCATTAGTAAAGTTGAAAATAACATTTCGCTACTTGCTTTTGCCCTTATTTCTTTTGCTTTTAAATTTGGATAATTATAAAACCAAACTATGAATGCTGCAAAAAACATTAAAAATGCTATAAATGCATTTGAGCCAAAAAGAAATAAAAGTAAAAAGGCTATTGGAAATAAAAAGATTGAAAGAATTAAAATTGCTGAATAAATTGAATAAGCCGGAATTCTTAAAGAGCAAAAATCTAATAATTCTTGCAATTTTTCTTCAGTTTCCTTATCCAATTTTACTTTAATTAATTTTGCACAAAATAAACAAATTTTTTCATACCAATTATAAGGTCTTTTAATGTAAGTAAAATAACTCATAAATAATTATAATGGAAGTTAGAACAATTAAAGAAACAGAAAACGAACTATTAATAGAATTACCTGGCGAAAGCGAAACATTTGCAAATTTAATTAAAGAGGAACTTTGGAATGTTGCAGGCGTTATAGAGGCAGCATTTATTAAAGAACATCCAGAATTAAGCGAAGTAAAAATATGGATTAAAACTGAAAATATTAAGCCTAGAGAAGCGTTAAAAAAAGCAATCAAAAATTTAATTGAAAAATTAGAAAATTTAAAAAAAGAATATGAAAGGCTTAAATGATAATAAATACAAAGAACTTTAAAATAATTTTTGGCAAAGCTGTAGGACATTTTATAGAAGATTTAATAGTTTCAGCAAAGCAAAGGGTTTGGATAATTAGCCCTTGGATTTCAGAAAAATATGCAGATTTACTACTAAAATTAAAAGAGAAAAATATAGATGTTAAATTAGTTACTAGTAATGATAAATTAAACGAAAAATCAATTAAAAAATTAATTGAAGAAGTTATTCAATTTAAAGTTAAAGGATTAAAAAGGATGATATACATTTCTATTTGCATTAGCTTAATTTTTATTAATATCTTTTATTTTAATCTTTTAACTTTCATTTTTTCTTCTTTGTTGTTCTCACTTTTTGCTTATGAGTTAATAAAAAAGGAGAAATTAATTCATAAAAAAATTGATGTTGAAATTGTAGATAGAGTCGAAAATTTCATGCATTCTAAAATTTATTTGATTGATGAATATGCAATAATTACGTCTGCAAACTTTACAGAAAGTGGATTTTGGAGAAATTATGAATTTGCTATTATTATAAAAAATCCTGAAATTTCAAAAAAGGTTTCAAAATATTTTGAATATTTGAAATCGAACATTTTAATAAAAAAATTATGAAATTTAAAGTTTTAGATTTTGCGACTGCAGATATTGCGTATGAAGTTTATGGAAATGATTTGAACGAACTATTTAAAAATGCAGCTTTAGTAATGTTTTATACTATGACTGACATTTCAAAAATAGAGAAAAAAGAAAAAAGGGAAGTAAAAGTTAAAGCTGAAGATTTAGAATCTTTAATGTTTGATTGGTTAACAAGTTTACTAGTTTTTGTTGATAGCGAAAATTTATTTTTTTCAGATTTTGATGTTAATATAAATAATTATGAATTATATGCAATTTGTTATGGAGAATATTTTAATCCAAATAAACATGAAAGAAAAGTTTTAGTTAAAGCAATCACTTATCACAACATGAAAATTGAAAAAAATGAAATAAAAACAAAAGGAATTAAATTGGAATTAATAGAAAATGGAGAAAAAATTGGAAGATGTTTTATTTATTTAATTTATAATGATTTACACGATAAACCTTATGCTTTGCTTGAAGATGTTTTTATAGAAGAAAGATATAGAGGTAAAGGATATGGAAAATTATTGGTGCAAGAAGCAATAAAGCTTGCAAAAGAGCTTGGTTGCTATAAAATTATTGCTACTTCTAGATTTGAAAGAGAAAATGTACATAAATTTTATGAAGGTTTAGGATTTAAAAAATGGGGTTTTGAATTTAGAATAGATTTTTAAAATGTGCGGAATTTTTGGTTATGTAGGATATAGAAATGCAAGCGAAATAGCTATTAAAGGATTAAAAAGATTAGAATATAGAGGTTATGATAGTGCAGGTTTTGCTATTTTAAATGATAAATTAGAAATTAGAAAGAATGTTGGAACAATTGATTTTGTTGTAGAAAAAGAAAAAGTTTATGAAGTTGTTGGAAATATAGCAATAGCTCATACTAGATGGGCAACTCATGGAAAAGTATCAAAAGAAAATGCTCATCCGCACATTGATTGTAAAAATGAAATTGCAATTGTGCATAATGGAATAATTGAAAATTATGATGAATTAAAAAATGATTTAATAAGTAAAGGCCATATATTAAAAAGCGAATGCGATAGCGAAATAATAGCTCATTTAATAGAAGAAGAATTAAAAAATAAAGATTTTGTTTTAGCTTGTAAAGACGCTTTTTCAAAGTTAAAAGGTTCTTTTGCAATTTTAGCAATAAAAAAAGGAGAAAATAAAATAGTTTTTATAAGAAAGGACTCGCCTCTAGTAATTGGAATTGGAAAAGGTGAAAACTTTATTTCTAGCGATATACAAGCTTTGTTACAATTTACAAACAAAATAATATTTTTAAGAAATTATGATTTTGGTTATATTTCTGCAAATGATTTTAGAATTATTAATTTGGTTGATTTAAAGGAAAATAGAAACATAGAGGAAGTTTCTATAGAAATTAGCGAAGAAAAAAGTACATTTAAACATTATATGATTAAAGAAATTCTAGAAATTGCTAAAATTCCTAAAAAAATTTTATTACAAGACGAAAAAAGTTTAAAAGAATTTATAAAAAGAATTAAGCATTCGAACAAAATATTTTTAGTTGCAGCTGGCTCAAGCTATCATGCATGCTTATATGCTA
>JAGDWU010000036.1 GCA_023256115.1 Candidatus Aenigmatarchaeota archaeon
CTATTCCCATTAAAGTTATAAAAAAGATTAAGTTTTACCTAATTTGTTTACCCACACACGACCTAGGCCCTTCAGTTCTCTGTAACTCACTACTACATTATTTGTTAGTAACGTGTTTTTATGATTTTAATCACTTGATTTTCATTCGCAGACTATTTTTATCGCTTGTACCTTAAATTATCAAGAGACTGTCAACTTCGTTCATGCTTTTAATGAAAACTTAGATTTCGCATGAGGGCTAAAGTTCTCATACAAAAAATTAACTACATTTTTTCTATTGTCTGTCGGGTTAAAGTGTCACTTGGCTAGAAACTAGTAGTTCTAAGTCTTAAGCTGGCAGTTTCGTATCAAGTTAAGCCTAGTTAAAAAGCAAATTGTTATGCCTATAGAGCCCTACTCTTTAGACAATGGCGGTCCCATTTGAGTCACGTAGGCAAGGATAATAGGCATAAGAAGTTCATACCTTATATGAAACTGGATAAAAACACTCGCGTATTACAAATTAACAAAACACACAGAGAAAATATACAAAGAGCTCTAAGAGTTCTATAACTTGTTAAGTAGAAGCTTAAGAAAGTCTTTAAGCTTCAAGAGAGTACTTAATTGATCACGCTACCTAACTTTAACAGAAACAGTTTTCTTAGGCGCTAGGAGAAAGTAAACTCAAGATAGCTAACAATTTACCTACAATTTATGGGGTCCTAGTCTTCATTTTTATCTTAAAGTTTAAACTTAAGTTCCACGTTGTTCTAACCCTATTTTTTCTGCTAGCGCTACATAAAGTATGTTGTTTCCACGAATTATAACCTTTCCAAGGTTTCTCACTGTCTTATTCCTCTCATACTCCGTAGTGTTTAAGATTATTAAGTTCATCTGAAGATCGAACTTATCTAAAATACCAACGTAGCTTAGGTCGTTCTTTAACTTAACGTAAATTTGTTTGTTCAGGAAGCTCTTTAGAGCATAAAGTGGTTTTTTGTTCTCCAGCAGGACTTTCCCTCCTTGGTTGCTCACGTCCATTTCTCCTTCTGCAAGCATTTTAAGCTATAAATAGGGAATATAAACCCTTCTACGCTTCAAGCATAAGAGTTAATAGCATACAGCTTCTTTAAGTATGGTTACAAATGAAGTGGGCTAAATCTACTTAAATATGCAAAGGTAGAACAAATCATGATGCGAGTCTGTTAAGTTAAGAATGCAACATTTTCATTCTCATGATGTAATAGACTTTACGCTAGCATTGTCTTAGCAAGAAATGCGCAATAACTAGGAAAACGTAAAATTAAGAAATTTTTCATTAGAGTTAACGAATCTAACGAAGATTATAAAATCTAATGTTTTTGTCGTATTTTTAAGTTTTTGTTTGATATAAAGATTCATCTCATCAACTAAAGAGTTGCAGAAAAGGTTATATGTAGTTTTTAGTAATCAAAGCTATGTCAACAAAGCTTAGTCCTATGGATGCTCTTGACTATTTGCCACAACCTCTTATAATAATTACCACTGGAGACTTTGAGAATAGTAAACGAAGAGGGAGCATGACTGCAGCATGGGTTAGCAGAGTTTCATGGAACCCACCCTTGGTAATGGTTTCAGTAGCGCCTTCAAGGTACACTTTGGAGTTAATAGAGGAATTACAAAGAGTTTGCAGTTAACATAGTGGGCGGAAGGCTAGAAGAAGTTGCCTACGGTACCTTTGGTTCAAAATCTGGTAGAGCTATAGATAAATTTGCAGAAAGCAAAGTAAAGATAAAGAAAGGTGAGAAAATTAAAGCTCCAGTATTAGAAGGTTCCATCGTAGTTCTAGAATGCAAACCAACAAAAACTTGTGAAGCTGGAGACCATATTTCTAGTTATAGGAGAAGTTGTGAGTGCTACTAAATTCAGCAATGAAGATCCAGTTGTTTTTGTTTATTGAAAACTCGACCAAAATAAGACTTTAAGGTTTCTGTTAAACTACATTTTGTTTTATTAAAGCACTCTATGTAACAGTTTCAAAAATAGAGAATACTCTGCGTGAGGAAGCTTTTCTAAGTAGCTACAACTTGACGCTAGGCTAAAGGCAAGATTAAAGTTGTTATAGCAGAAGAAGAATAAATAAAAGCAAGATGGAATCGCTTTATAGTATCCAGAATCCTTATACTTTGCTAGCACAAGTTATAAAACAAGTTATCTCATTACTCACTATTCAACCTTATTTAAGTTTGATTCATTCTACTCCTTACAAAATCTAATTTATCTTATTCTTTAAGATATATCTCCAAATCGTGTCAACATCCCAAACCTCTAATTCTCTAGGTTGTCTAGGAAGAGTACTCACATCTGGTATAATAAGTATTTTTCTACAATTATATTTTTTATCTTTTCTAAATCTTCTTCTATTTCTCTCGATAAAGCCTTTAAAGTTAGAAAAGCGTTGTTAATTAGCATATAAGGATAAAGTATTGGGTAAATAAAAAAAAGTATTAATCCTATCAAAATGTATATCCACATATCTGGCAACATTATAAAGTTTAACATATTAAGATTATTATGACAAATAAGATATTGATACTTGTATTGCTTGCAGTTATTTTAATTTCTGTATTTTATCCCAATCTATTAAATAAAGCATTTAATTTAGTTTCCAATTTTATTTTAAGTTCTCTAAAAGCAACTACTGAACAAAATTTAGAAAAAGAATTCATCATAGAAGCTTATTTTAATTCAACTCTTAGTATAAAATGCAAAAATTGCAACATTATTGTAAATAGCGAGAGAATAAAATTTAATTTTCCAGAAATGAGTATTGAGAATAAGTTAGTTGAACTAAAAGATGTCCAAGGAAATTTAAAGATTGAAAAAGGAAATATTGAAATTAAAGGGAAAATTAAAGAAACAAAAATTGAAAATGCTATAACTTTAAGTAATTTAGAAGATACTCAAGCAGAAATAAGAAATATTAAAGAACTTAAAATTCAAGGGAAAGCAGATGAATTAAAAATTTTTGGCAGTTATAAGTATGTTAGCGAAAAAGAAGAGAAAATTGTTATAAAAGGGGAAGAAAAAATTTTTTATAATTTAGATTTAAACATAAGAATGGAAAATGATAAAATAATAGTTGAAGTTAAATTATGAAAGGAGAAGAAAAAAACGAAGAATACATAGAATTGCCAGAAGAAGAAAAAAAGACTTTGCTAACAATTAAAATAGAAAAAGCGTTAGATATTAGAGATGTGGAAAGAATAATAAAAGTTGTTAGAGAAGGTAATGTTTGTATCGTAAGCTTAAGAGATGTAAAGAAAAACATTCCAGAATATCAAGCTTTGCTTGAAAATTTCAAAAGATATTCCAACATGTTTAAAGTAAATATTTATCTGCTAGGAGAAGATTACATATTACTTACCCCAAAAGAAATAAAGGTTGAGAAATGAAAATAGTAAATGAGGAATTATACTTTAAAGAAATAGAAAAACATAGCTTATTAAAAAAAGCAAGTGAAATTATTGAAAATTCTAGAGAAGTTAAAGCTTTATTAAAACAAGCAAACATAATGAGTGTTAATAGATTATTTTATAATGATCATGGAATAACTCATTCTAGAATAGTTTCTGGCACTTCTATTTTAATTTTTGATTTTTTGCTTAAAAACAATATATTTCCATCTATTTTAAATGACAACGAAGGTACTATAGAAGATGCTAGGTTAGCTACTTTTTTAGGAGCTTATTTTCATGATATTGGAAACGCAATTCATAGAGAAATGCATAATGTTCTTGGTTTAATAGTATTAAATAACATTTTAGATCATGTTCTTTCAAATTTTTATGTCGATGAAAGAAAAATTTTTATAAAAAACGAAGTTTTAAACATAGTTTTCTCACATTTGGAAAATATAGAGCCACTAACTTTGGAAAGTGAAATAGTAAGATTAGCAGATGGATTAGATATGAGCGAGGGAAGGGCAAGAATTCCTTATAGATTGGGCAAAAGTGATATACATGCTTTTTCGGCTTTAGCAATAGAAAAAGTAACTATAGAAGAAAAAATGCCATTAAAAATTAATGTTTATATGAAAAACGAAGCTGGAATTTTTCAAATAGAAGAGGTTTTACTTAAAAAATTAGAGAAGTGTAAAATAATAAAAAATTATATTGAAATTTCTGCAATTATAAATGAAAAAGAAATAAAAAAATACTTTAAGAATTTTTAATTTTTAAAGCTTCTTCGTATACTTCTTTAATTTCATCTAAATAATTAACTTTTCCGCTTTCTACTAAATCCATTTTTTCTTCTAGCTCTTTAGTTCTTTTTTCACTAACAAAATTAGCATAATTAGATGCTAGAAATTCGTAAACCATTTTTCCTAATTTTGTTGGTACTAATTTTCCATTTTTTTCAATTACATATTTTCTTTCTAATAACTTTTGAATTATTGTACTATAAGTGGAAGGTCTTCCTATACCTTTTTCTTTCATTAGCTGTATTACATCTCCTTGTCTATAAAGTGGAGCTTTTGTTGCTCTGAAAAAATCTCTTTCAGGATTAAAATCTTTTATTTCATATTCCCCTTCTTTTATTTCTTTTTCTTCAATTTTTACAATTAAGTCAAAACCATGCTCAATAACTTTTGTTATTATTTCTTCATCTTTTTCCAAATCAGCTAATTTTATTTTTACTTTTACTTTTTTTACTTTTACATTTTTCATTTGACTTGCAATAAATCTTTTAAATATTAAATCATATAATCTTAAATGATCTTTTGTAAGCCTTATTGGTAAAATTAAAATTCCCAATTTTAATATTTCAATTAGTCTTTCTACATCTATTGGTTTAGTAGGTCTTATACATTCATGTGCACCTTCTGTTATTGCCCAATTTCTCGGAACAAAAAAGCTTTCGCCAAACCTTTCTTTTATATACTCTTTTGCTATATTTATTCCAGTACTCGAAACTCTTGTAGAATCTGTTCTAATATAAGTAATTAAACCGCTTTCAAATAAATCTTGAGCTAATTGCATTGCATAATGGGCAGGAAAATTAAGTTTTAGCGATGCATCCCTTAATAATGAATCAGTAGTGTAAGGAGCAAATGGATTAATTTCTTCTTCTTTTTCTTCAATTATTTTAACTTTTACTTTTTCATTTAAAATTTTTTCAAATAATTGCTCTTTTTCTTCTTTTCTTAATTTTTCAATTTCAAATATTGTTGCAAAATTATCAAATTTAATTCTTAGAAAATCTTTAACTTGACTTTTATATTCTTCTAATCTTTTTATTATCCATCCTAAAACTGGGGTTTGAACTCTTCCTGCTGATAGCGTTTTTCTATTAAATTTATTTTGTACTTTTTGACTTAATTCAAATCCAATTAATCTATCTTCAATTCTTCTTACTAATTGAGCTTGCACTAAGTTTAAATTTATATCTCTAGGATTTTTTAATGCATTTAAAATTGCTTTAATGGTTATTTCATGAAATTCTAGCCTTTTAATATTTTGATTTATTGGCTTTAAATATAAAGCTATATCAAATCCAATTTTTTCTCCTTCTCTATCTGGATCAGTAGCGATAAAAACTTCATCAACTAAATAAGCAACTTCTCTTAATGAATTAAGCAAATCTTTTTTATCTATTAACTTTTCATTATCATAGGGGCAAAAAATAATATCATCTGTAAATTGTTCTTTGCATTTTGGGCAAATTTTAATTGTTCCAAAAATCGGAATCAAATCTTCTGAAATGCCTAAAATACCATGATAACCTTCTTTTGTTACTAAATCAAATACATGCCCAACGCTATAGGTTATTAAAAGCAAATAATTTCCTGTTGAAGCTTCGTAAACATTTAAACCATTTATTTCAATTCTTGCTGGAGTTCCAAAGAATTTTGCAATTGTTTTTGCTTTTGTCGGGCTTTCAACAATCATTAATGCGATTTTCATTAGCTCTTTTTTCCTTCTTTCTATTTTTCCCTCTCTTATTAGCCTAATTTTTTCTCTATCATTGTCTATTTCTCTAACAATTTTTTCTAAATCTACACTATTTAAATCTTTTATTTCAAAATCTTCTATGAAGAATCTCATTTTGTCTATTAATCCATTTAATGCTTTCTCGCTATCAACTAAAATAATTGATAAACCCTTTGAAATTCCGCCTGCATATAATCTGCTTGTTCTTCCACTAGCTTGAATATAAGCTTGAATATCAGCAATTACAAATTCAAACCCCTTTTCGCTAAATTCAAGTTTTTTGCTTTGCTTTAATTTTTCTCTAAATTTTTCATTTTTTAAGGCATTAGCTAAA
>JAGDWU010000040.1 GCA_023256115.1 Candidatus Aenigmatarchaeota archaeon
GATAATTATATCGTTATCGATATAACAGACATGAAAATGGAAGAGTTTGGGAAACTAATGAACTTTTTGAATGAAAATAATATAAACTTTTTCTTTGAGAGGCATAACGATATTGTCAGATTAGCAGTTTTTAAAAATAACTTTATTAAGCATTTATATGAGCAAAAATAAAAAGTACAAGCAAAATAATTTAAAGCAAAATGAAAACGAAACAAAAAATAATTTAAAGCAAAATAATAAGGAGGATGAAATTGAAAAGATTTTAAAACAAATTGGGGCAAAATATAAAAAAATAACATTTTCACATGATTCAGATAATAACGATGGTGAGAATGAGTTAATGAAAGATTTTAATAATTACAAAAATGAATTTAAAATTTATCAGAAATTAAAAAGCAAAGAAGCTTTAAAGAGGAGAATGGCATATATAAATTTAATTTGGTATTTGCTTGGATATCATTATAGTGTTTGGTACTTTTTAATTCAATTGCTAAAATATGTTGGTACTGGAATAGCATTTTTAATATTTAGTGCAATATTGTTTTTTTTACCTTATCAAATGTTTAAATTTGCAAGTTATATATGTTTTGTGATTGGGCTAATAAGTACTGTGTTGGGTTTATTGTTTTTATTACCATCTCTACACATTTATTTTAAGCAATTAAAACGAGCATATTCTACTTCAATAAAGCCGATAAATTTGGAAAAACTTGTTAAAAAAGCTAAAAAGTTGGCAATGCAAAAGGCTAAAGTTAGGCAATAACGTATTTTGGGCTAAATAGTATATTGTGCATTTTTGGGCAAAAATTTTAATTTTTTTGAAAAAAATTGAGATATTTCATTCCATCATTGCAATTCAAAACATATTTTTAATGCGATGGGCATGAGGCTTAATAATTATTTACATTTTGTTTAAGTTTAAATATATTATTCACTGCTCAATAACAAATAATTTAATGCAACTAGCAAATTAATAATATTTCCCTGCAAATAGTATTAAATACAGTATGCAAAAAACAAGCTCGACAAAAATTAAAAGCCAATCAGAAAAATTTTGAATGCGCAATAATATTTAAGCCCAAATAATGTAAGCCAGTAGCATGCGCCAATAAAAAATAAATGAAAATCAATTTCGAGCAAAATTAAAATTGTTTTTAGCAATGTTTTGCGTGCTTGATAATAATTTTTATGATTTTGTTTAAGTTTTTTTAATATTTGTTCTTGATTTATTAATAATATTTTGGGCAAAATTTAATATTATTTTAATTTCCTTGAGAAATGATAATAAAAAATCAATTAAAAGGGTTTTGTTAATAAAAGGCGCGAAAATTTTGGGCAAAACAATTTTGGCTTAAATTTTTTCCTGCTTTGTGATAAAATTTTTACTATTTAATTTAATTAAGTAGTCAATGAAAAATCTCAATTCCTTCAAAAAATTTTTTTGTTTTTGCTAAAATTTTTTTTCTAAATTTTTTCCAAAAGCCAAATTTACATTAAAGTTTTGTGTATTTGACCCAGGTTAAACGACCAAAACTTTAATCTAAATTAAGCTTTATCTAGTTCAATTTTTTGAGCATTTACCTTAGGCTAAACGCTCAAAATTTCATCCAAAATTTTCTTATCCTTTTCCAGCCTTTTCCTTATTTTTTCCAATATTTCATCAATTTCATCCATATTTTCATTGCTTTTCCTCTTGTTTATTTTCCTGTTTTTCCTGTTCTTGCTCTTCTTGCTCTTTTGATTCTTCAATTTCCTCCTTTTTTATTACTTTAGCTCTTCTTCTTTTCCTTAATTTTAATCTTTCATCTAATTCCTTCATTTCCTCTTCAGTTAATGTTATATCTTTTGCCAATTCATTTACTAAATCATCATAAAATTGCAACATTTCTTTTTCAATATCATAATGAGCATGCCTTATATGTTCTCTAAACTCCATTGCATCTTCAGTTTTATAACCTTCAAATGGGCAATATAATCTACCTTCCATTAAATGTTGCTTTACTGTATCCCTTAATTCATTCAATACCTTTAATTCTTCTTCTTTTAATGCTTCTGAAAATTCATAAGGATGCCAATTTGCAAAATGATTCCAAATATCTGCATAAGTATAAAAGCTTTTGCCACATATTGAACATACATATATTTCCATTTCCTTTGTTGCCCCTATAAATGTATCCTTATCCCAATCTCTATGAGCTGTTAATATATGTGATACAAATTGGCTAACAAACATTGATTGAAAATCGCATAATGGACATTTTACCATTTCAACATTTGTTTTTTCTATTTTCTTTTCAATATGTTTATCTACAGCCCTATTATATGCAACATTCTGTATTAGCATTGGATTAATGTTTTTATAAACGCTTTCACTTTCTTTATTATCTTCTTTTTGGTCTTTTTGTTCCATAATATTATTATGAAGCAATATATATTCTAAACCTTCCTGTTGGCTCTTTTATTATTAATGCATTTTCTTTTAAATTTTGAATTAAATCAATTTGTGCATAAATTTCACTTAATTCCCTTTCTATTAACCTTTTATTACTTTCAATTGCAAATTTATCCTTTAATTCTTCTAACATTTTTGCCCTTTTATTTAATTCTTCCAATGCTTTTTTCCAATCATATCTTTGAAATTCAAATTGAGTTTCAATTAATATTCTTATTTCATTATCATCAAATCCTAAATCGCGTAAATATTCAATAATTTCATTTATACCCAATTTCCCAAATCTATATGCTCTTAATAATTGTGAAATTGTTAAATTTCTATCTCTTATTCTTGTTATTTTTGATGCTTCTAATAATAAGTTTGCATATTCTTCACTATAACCAATTCTTTTTAACATTTCTATTGCAAAATTTTTATCAATTAATCCAAGCTTATAAAGCTTAATAATATCATTTTTACTTATTTCCCTTCTTTTCTCTTCTACTATTTTTTCCTTACTTTTTTCATATGCTTTTAATATTAAATCGCTTTCAAAATCGTCATATCCTATTTGCTTTAATAAATTAATAGCCAAATTTCTATCAATTACATTGTTTAAATACATTCTTACTATATCACTTTTTGTTAGTTCTCTACTTACATTCCTATTTTTTAATGCAAATTGTCTTATCCACAATTGTACTAATAGTTCAGCTTCATCATCGCTATATCCTAAATTTTTCAAATATTCTTTTGCTTTATTAACATCAATTATTTCATTTCTTAGCATTTCCTTTATTTCACTTTTTGTAAATTCTTTATCCTTTTCCCTTTTTCTTGCTTTAATTGCTTGAATTATTAATTTTGCATCATCAATATTAAATCCCAAATTTATTAATTTTTTTAATACATATTCTTCTTTATCAGGAAATGCAAACAAAATATCATCAATATAGCTTAATGGCAATTCCCTTTTTGCAGTTTTTATTATTACATTTATTGCATTTTCACTATATCCTATTTGCCTTAATATTTCCCTTAAATGATTTACATCTACTATATTTGCTGAAATCATTTTTGCTGTTGTTGAGCTTAATATTTCATAAACGAGCAAACTCTTTTTTAATTTTATTGTTTCATCGCTATATCCTATTAACCTTAACAAATATTCATATTGATTTAAATCTATTTTTCCCAAAATTAGCAATTTTTCCAAATTATCTTCAGGCAAATTTTTATATAAAATTTTTATTATATAATCAATTGCCTCATCTTTAAATCCAATATTCTTTAGCATTTCTTTCACATAGCTTTCATCTATTTGTCTACTTCTTAATAATATTTCTTGTTTTGAGCTTGTTATTTCATCAAAAAGCAAATTTTTTACTTTTTCTATTTTTTCATCGCTATATCCTAAAATTGCTAAAGCATTATAATAATCTTCATATGTTCCAAAACCTCTAACATAAATTTTTTCTGCTTCATCTCTAGTCAAATTTTTAGGCCTTAATGCATATCTTACAGCATCCCTTGCTGGTTCAGCAATTAATGCATCAAGTATTGGAGCGAATGCAACCCAGCTTAACCAACCAATTCCATAACTCCATGCATATGAACTGTACAAACTTGAAACCATATATCCTAAACCTGAATCAAATGAACCTGCCAAAAAGCTTAGATATGCACCTTCTATATTAAACATTTTTAAATAGTCTGTAAATGATTTAATTTTTTCATATGCTTTTGTTTTATCCAATTCACTTTTAATTTTTTCATACTCTTTATCAGCTGAAAATTTTTTTAATAAATAATCAAAATCTGTTATTTCTTGCAATCTAGAATTTAATGCCCCAAATATAGCTGTTCCTACAGTTATTCTTACTATTCCTGTAAATACAGATTGAACAATTGGAACTAAAGCTCCTTGTAATAATGCAGCCCCTAAAGCGCCAATTAATGGAGCTACCATAATTTATTTTTTATTTCCTTAATTTTTCCAACAGTTTTGTATAATCCTCAATATTTACCAAATATTCCTTTCTTTTCATTGTAATAATTTTTTGCATTTCTTCTTGTGTTTGTTTTATTATTTGTTCCAATTGAGGCTTATAATAATGGTTTATAAAATCATATGTAGTACTTCTAATCCATTCAATTATTTGTGATGTTAAAGATGTAAATAAATTAATTAAATTTTTTATTATTGCTTCAAATATTTCGCTTAATTTTTGCTTTAACCATTCAAATGCATTATTAACAAAATCTTGAATTGGCTTAATAATGCTTAATATTGCATTTCTCAAGTTTTCTATTAATGGATTAACAATATTTAAAATATAACCAATTGGATTTGATAAAAAATCTTTAATGTTTGCTACTAAAGCATAAAAAACTTGTTTAATTTTTCCAATTGGGTCTCTTAAAAATTCAATTGTTTCCCTAACTAAAATACGCATTAATTCATAAAGCCAAGGGAATCTAGATTTAATAAATTCAATTATTTTTGAACCTAACCATTCTAATGCTCCTGATATATTGCTAATTGCACTTTTAATTAATTCCCATAAGTTTCCTAAAGCATTTCTTAATGTTTGCCATATTATGCTAGCAATCCAACTTACAAAGCTTGAAACACCTTTTAATAAATCTGCAATAAAATCTCTTAATGATGCTAATGCATTTTTAATCCAATTTATTAAATCACCGAAAACCATTAAATATTTATATTTGTTCAATAATTATGGCAGAGCAATTAGTAAAAGGGAAAGATTATGAAATTACAGAAATTAGACCTTTTTTGGACATTACAAGAGCTGGGACTTTTGTTAAAAAGTATAGGATTTATTTTAGAGATTTATTAACTGGATTTGAAGATTTTGTTGATGTTGAAGAGCCAATAATATTAAGCCCAGAAAAGGTTGAAGAAATAGTAAAAGAAAGAATATTAAAGGCAAGGGAATTGGTTAAAAAATAGTAATATTTTTTTTCAAAAATTATTGCTATTATTCAAATATATATAATTTTCTAATCTTTAAACTACCTCCACCATCAGTTTTTTGTATTCTGAATAAAAACCTTACATATCTAAAACTTATATTACCAGCTATATGCATTGCGAAATAAGCATCACCATAATAACTCCAACTTTCCCCTATTGCAGTCCATGTTGTCCCATCTTCACTAATTTCAGTTCTAATAGTAGGACTATTAACGTCATAAGGTGCCCAAAGTTCAAAATATGCAATTAAATTTCTTGTTGCCACATTTCCTAAATCAATTCTTTTTACTTCTATCCAACTAGTTGAGGCAGTACCCCATGTATATGTATCTTGAATATGCCAAAAAGGATGTGCCCTAATTGGTTCAATATTATTTTGATAAAGAACATTTATTCTATCTTTATAAGTTAAAACTGCGCTACATATCCCAGAACCAAGTAATCCATAAGCACTATCAAAAAATTTAAAATTATTTATCACATATGGAAATCTTGAACCACTACTAACAATACTATTAGCCAATCTTAAAACTTTAAAATCAGTAGGACCTATTAGAAAAATTTCATCAGTTGGTAAAAAAATCCCTTTTAAATTTACTTCTTTATTAATATCATATGTTCCATATGTTATTATTGGATTTACATATGCATTAGCTATAGGAACTTCACGAAACCATATGTTTTTATAAATATCTTCCCTTAAATCAATTTCTCCCAATCCAACAACTTCAACTCTTGGATAAACTGATATCATAATTATTTTCTAATTAAACAGTTGTTTTGTTTTTCAAAAT
>JAGDWU010000107.1:0-3724 GCA_023256115.1 Candidatus Aenigmatarchaeota archaeon
TATAATAATGAAAAATTTTGAAAAAGAAGAAAAATATTTAAAATTGGTAAATCAAATTTTAAATTGTAAAGATTGCGAGCTTTATAAATATAGAAATAGAGTTGTGCCGGGAGAAGGAAATATAAATGCAAAAATAATGTTAATTGGTCTTGGCCCAGGAAAAGAAGAAGATAAACAAGGTAGACCTTTTGTTGGTGCTGCAGGAAAATTTTTAGATGAACTATTAAAAATTGTTGAAATTGAAAGAAAAGATGTCTATATAACAAATGTTGTAAAATGTTATCCACCAAACAATCAGCCAAGCGAAAATTCTATAATTAAATGTGCAAAATATTTAGATGCTCAGCTTTCACTAATTAATCCAAAAATTATTATAACTTTAGGAGAATTAGCAACAAGAGAAATTTTTAGAAGGTTTAAATTAAAATTTACAAGCATGTCAAATTTGCATGGAAAAGTTTTTGAAGTAGATAGCATTTATGGAAAGAAAAAAATTATAGTAATGTTTCATCCTGCAAGCGCTTTATATAATGCAGCTCTTAAAGAAACAATAATAGAAGATTGGAAAAAAATAAAAAATATTTTGCATGAAGAATGAGAATTTTAACTTTACATTGCGATTACATAAAATTTTTTCCTAAAATTCCTGCAACAAAAATTAGAGATAATATAGAACAAAAATGGTTTGAATATAAAAATGTTTTGTGTTGCTTTGTTGCAATAGAAGAAAACGATAATGAAAATAAAATTGAAATTGCGGTTAAAGAAATTTTAAATATTTTTGAAAATGTCAAGCCAGAAAGAATTGTAATTTATCCTTTTGTTCACTTAACAAATAAACCTGCAAAACTAGAAATTGCATTCGAATTAATAAAAAAATTGGAAGAAAAATTAAAAGAGAAAGTTGAAACTTATAAAGCACCTTTTGGTTGGTATAAAGAATTTGAAATTCATGTTAAAGGACATCCATTAGCTGAACTTTCAAGAACAATATGAAAATTTATTTAGATACAAATTTTTTAATTTATTTAATTGAAAATAAATTGTTTTACAATTTTCAAGATTTTTTAAGTGAAAATTTTAAAAACTATGAAATTTATATTTTTTTAACAACTTTAGCAGAAATTGGAAATATAAACAAAAAAATTTTAAAAATTGTAAAGCTGCTTATAAGAAAAAATATAATTAAAGTTGATGAAAGAAAAGGAAAAATAGATGAACTGCTAAAAGAAGTTTCTAAAGATTCAATAATTGCAACAGAAGATGAAAATTTAAAAGATTTTTTAAAAGAAAACAAAAGAAAATTTATAGAAATTAGAGGGAAACATTTTTATTTATTTCAATAATTTTTGATGGTGTAGCAATTATATCAACTTTTTCATCCTTTTCGCTTGCAGGAATTTCTTCAAAAACTTGCAAATCATGAACAGTTGTTGCAACAATTAAATTTTTATTTAAAGTTTTTAAATATTTTATTTCCAAATCTGCATATCCTTTACCTTTTCCAATTCTATTTCCTTTTAAATCTACTGCAACACTTCCAACAACTGCTAAATCAACTTTTAAATCAATATTTTCAACAATTTTTCCATATTTAAACATTCCAACTATTGTGCTTGCTTCTTTTGCATTTTTTAAATTTTCTAATATTATAAAACCTTTAGATAATCTTGGAGAAGCAACAATTAAAGTTTTATTATCAACTAAAGCAAGCTCTCTTACTTTTCTTTGCGGAGAATCTGGCGAACAAAATATTATTTTTGATTTTTCCCAAATTTTTGTTTTTCTTAATAGCTCTGCGGCTTTATCGCTTCCAATAAAATTTGGAATTCTACCTTTAATTGGAAATGGTGGTAATGCAACTTTTTTATCTTTTAAAATTTTCCAAACATATTCTCTAATTTTTTGCTTTTGAATATAAATATTCATATTTTTTCAGAAATTCTTAACAATTCATTAATTTTAACTGTTCTTTCTCCGCTAATACCAGCTTTAATAAAATCGCTTTCAAATCCAACAGCTAAATGAACTATACTAACATCTTCTGTTTCGCCGCTTCTATGTGAAAAAACTAATTTTATATCATTTTTCTTTGCTTCTCTTACAACTTTTTCAACTTCGCTTATTAATCCAACTTGATTTGGTTTAACAATTATTGCATTTACAGATTTTAATTTAATTGCTTTTTCTAACCTTTCATAATTTGTACAAATTAAATCATCTCCAACAATAAGCCTTTTGCTATATCTATTTAACAATGCAGAAAAAGAAACAAAATCTTCTTCATGAAATGGGTCTTCTAAATAAAATAAGTTGTAATTATCAATTAAATCTGCAATAAACAATAATTGCTCTGTTCTAGAAAGTTTTTGTCCAGCCTTTTCATAAATATATTGCTGCTCTTTTTCGTTCCATAAGTTAGAAGCTGCAAAATCTATTCCAAAATTTAAATCATATCTTTCGCTAATACTTTTCATTATTTTTAAAATTTCTTTTAGTTCTAAATAAGTTATCCAAGCGCTTTCTAAATTTCTTCCAAATGCAAAATGCTTATCAGCGCTTTTTAAAATATCTGCAATTTCAAAATAAGCTTTTACAATTTTTTCTATTTCTTCTAAAGTATTAAATGATTTAGAAATTAGTAAAAACTCTTGAAAATCAACATTTCCAGCATGCTTTCCGCCGCCAATTACATTACAAACAAGCCTTGGAATTTTTGGTTTAAATTTAAAAAATTGTGAAATATATTCATAAAGCTCTAAATTTTCATTTAATGCAAATGCTTTTAAACTTGCTAAAGAAATTGCCAAAGCCAAATTTCCGCCAATATTTGAAAAATTTTTTGTTCCATCTATTTCTTTTAATTTATTATCAATTTCATAAACATCTTTAAAATCTTTCATTACAAAATGCTTTTTTATTTCTAAAAATTTTGCAATTACTTTTTCAATTGGCAAATTTATAACTTCGTTTTTTCCTGTACTAGTTCCAATTGGTATTGAAACTCTTGCGATCCCTTTAGAAATATAAATTTCTAGTTCAATAGTTTTTTTAAGGTTATGAGAAAATATTTCTCTTATCTTTAAATCTCTTATAATCATAAAATAATATGATGAAAAATAGAAATTTGAGCGATGAAATAAGACGGGCAGACTGATTAATTTATTTTTGTATTTTTATTATGAATGTTGAAATAAAAATTTTTAATACATTAACAAAAACAAAAGAAATTTTTAAACCAATTGAAGAAGGAAAAGTTAAAATTTATGTTTGTGGGCCGACTGTTTATTCTTCTTCTCATATTGGACATGCAAGAACATTTATAACTTTTGATGTACTTATAAGATTTTTTGAATATTTAGGATATGAAGTAAAATATGTAAGAAATGTAACAGATGTTGGGCATTTAAGCGGCGAATTGTTAGAAGGTGAAGATAAAATTGTTTCACAAGCAAAAAAAGAAAGAATTAGCGTATGGGAAGTTGTTGATAAATATATGTTTGAATTTTTCAAAGCAATGGATTTATTGAATATTAGAAGGCCTAACATTCAACCGAGACCTTCTCAGCTAATACCAGAAATTCAAAAAGCTATTGATAAATTATTAGAAGAAGGCTATGCATATATTACAGAAACTGGAATTTATTTCGATGTTAGCAAATTTGAAGATTATGGAAAATTAAGTGGAATTAAAAAAGAAGAATTAATTAAGCACAGAATAGAA
>JAGDWU010000107.1:3734-6179 GCA_023256115.1 Candidatus Aenigmatarchaeota archaeon
GAACCAGACCCAACAAAAAGAAATCCTGCAGATTTTGCTTTATGGAAATTTTGTGATGAAAAATATCCGCTAAAATGGGAATATAAAGGAAAATATGGTTTTCCAGGTTGGCATATTGAATGTAGCATAATGAATTTAAAACATTTAGGAGAAACAATAGATATACATGGCGGTGGAAAAGATTTAATATTTCCGCATCATGAAAATGAAATTGCGCAAAGTGAAGCATTAACAAAAAAACAATTTGTAAGATATTGGATGCATGTTGGTTTTGTTACTGTTAATGGAGAAAAAATGGCAAAAAGTAAAGGAAATTTTGTTACAATTTTTGATGCAATAAAAAAAGTTAAAAATCCGGAAGTTTTAAGAGTTTTTGCTATGCGAGCTCATTATAGAAGCGATTTGGATTATAATGAAGATGCCTTAAAAGAATCGAAAGAAATTTTAGACAAGCTTTATAGAGCTTTAGAGGTTGAAGAGGAAGAAAAAGAAGTTGAAAAGGAAGTAATAAAATTAAAAAATGAGATAATTAACGCTCTTGCTGATGACTTGAACTTAAATGTCGCTTTATCAAATTATATTCAATTAGCATCTTTTATTTTACAAAAAGAGAAAATATCAAAAGAAAGTAAAAAAATTTATTTTGAAATTGGAAGTAAAATTTTTGGTTTATTTAAGTATTTGCCAAAGAAAGAAATTAATCAAGAATTTATTGAAGAAATCTTGAAAATAAGAGAGGAGCTAAGAAAAAAAGGATTATATGAAATAAGCGATAAAATTAGAAAAGCATTTGAATTAATTAATATTGAAGTTTATGATACTCCTAAAGGTTATAAATGGAGATTTAAAATTTAAATCTAAAGCCAAATTTTTGAAGCATTGAAGATAATTTCTTTTCATCAAATCCTTTAAACATTTTAGCAATTTTTTGCATTTTTTTAAATTGAGATATTAACTCTCTTACCTCTTGCTCACTTGTTCCACTTCCTTTTGCTATTCTTTTTATTCTTGAATCATTCAAAATTTTTGGATTTTTTCTTTCTTCTTTTGTCATGCTTTGAATTATTGCTTTCCATTTTTTAATTTTTTCCTCTTGCATTTCAATTATTTCTTCTGGCAAAGAAATTGATAATCCAGGCAAATAACTAATTATTTGTTTCATTGAACCAAGCTTTTTAATATATTCAATTTGCTTTAAAAATGTTTCAAAATTAAATTCTTCAATTTCTTTTATTTCTTCTTCTTTTATTGTTTCTTTAACTTTTTTAAGTAGCGAATCTAAATCTCCTAAGCCCAAAATTCTTGAAATAAAACTTTTTGGATCATATTCATCAAACGCATCAATTTTTTCGCCATAGCTAATAAATTTTACTTTAGCATTTGTTTGGCTGCAAGCAATTATTGCTGCTCCTGCTTTTGCTGTGCTATCTAGCTTTGTAACTATAATTCCAGTTATTCCGACTAGCTTATTAAATTCTTGCGCTTGAACTTTTGCAACCTTTCCTAAATCAGCTGGAATTACAAGCAAAACTTCGTTGGGATTAATAATTTTTGATAAATTTTTTAATTCTTGAGCTAGCTCTTTATCTAAAGCATTTCTACCAGCTGTATCGTAAATTATTGAATCGTATTCTTTTTCTAGCTCTAATGATTTTTTTGCAGTTTCATATGCATCTTTTCCAATTAAATAATTAACATTTATTTTTTCTGCCAATTGTTTTAATTGTTCTGGTGCAGCAGGTCTGTGATAATCTAGACAAACAAGCAAAACTTTTAAGCCTTTTTTCTTAAGATAGTTTGCTAATTTTGCGCTAGCAGTAGTTTTTCCGCTTCCAAACAGACCAACTAACATTATCTTTTTCTTACCTATTAATGAATATTTTTCCTTTCCCAAAATTTCAACTAGATTATCGTAAATTAATTTTATCAAATATTCTCTTAAAGTTAGAGTTGGTGGAATGTCTCTTAATTTTGATTTTATGGAATTTATTATGTTATTAACGGTTTCAAAATCTATATCTGCTTCTAATAAAGTTAGTTTTAGCTCCTCCAAAATTTTTTGTGCCTCCTTTTCATCTATTTTTTTAAATGTTATTTTCTTAACTATTTCTTTTATTTTATTTGCAAATGCTCCAAGCATAAAGTATTAGTTTAAGATAATAAAGTTTGAATTGTTTTAGAAATGTTAAACAAACTCCTACTAAAATCTTCCAAATCTTTTTTCTTAACATTTTCTAAAGAAGTTAAGTAGTTTAAGTCATTAAAGAAATCTTCGCTTACAACTTTAAATTTTAGTAAGAAAGGCTTATAATATGAAATTTCTTTTAAATCTTCTTTAATATTCTTTAAAATTTTTTTAGCTTCATTTATTTTTAGTTTCTTTTTTTGCAAAATAAAATCTTGATATTTTTTTCTTAAAACATTTTCAATTTTTTCTTTTATTTT
>JAGDWU010000032.1:0-1896 GCA_023256115.1 Candidatus Aenigmatarchaeota archaeon
CTAAAACAAGCGAGGAAGGTCTAAAGAAATATGATGGATATACCACACATAGATAAGAAAACTCTTGAAGAATTCTTGAGAAAGTTTTAGATTTAATAAAAGAGTTTATCTTCATTTTTGTATTCGGAAGAAGCTAAGTTTTACATTATACTTATACAGTAATTCTTTCTAATTTCCCTCATCAATTAATCAAAACCTGATATCTTTTTGTGATAGATAAATTCCGTAATCAGCTATATGCCCGTCTGTATCTAATAAATCAAAAAGAAAAGCAGAAAATAGATTGTTGTTTTTTATTACTCACGTGGTATAGTTATTTTTCCATATTTCTTTCCCGCTGATAAGCCCATCGACAAAAATAGAAGTAAATGGCACAGGAGTTAATATAAATACATTCCTTATTGTCGGTTATAGAAATCGATGGTTTATAATTAAACTTCCTTTTAATCATTTCAACTATTTTGCTTCCGAAATGCCTATTCTTTTTTTTGGAAAAGAGGTATATAATAAATTTTATCCTCGTAAAGTTTCTCAACTTGTAAAAGCAAATCTCCTCTTTCGGCAATTTCTTCTATCCTTTTCCATATTCTCTTGTTTGTTTTGTTCCACGGTTCCCTAGTCCACTTATACATATTGTCTAAAATATTATAAACATTCTCCCTCTGGATATTTAGTAAATAAAATGGATATACCAATACGTAAATCAACCCGCCAATCAACTGCCTTAAAAATATCTCTGATCTTTCTTTAAAACTTGGTCTTCTATATCCTACTGATAAGGATTTTGCAACATCTTTTATCAATTTATCAATTCTAGTTAGTTGAAAGAAGTGTGATCTTACAGGTTCGAAGCCCGAATCATAAGGAAGAGCTATTACTGCAAATTCTAAGTCTATCACTATGTCGGAAGTAGGAGAAGCTATATACTCTTCAAAACTTTCATTATGTTCAATTCCAATTTTCCTTAAAGTATAATTGATAGGGTTAAAAGAACGAATGAGGTTAATAAATTCAGCGTAGATAGAGTCAATTAATCCAGCTTCATATCTTTTATGTGCCTTTTCAATTTTCTCCATATCGAGGGGAATTTCAAAAACTTCAGAAAGCGTTTCCACTAATTTCATGGCTGGAAATCTAATTTTCTTCCTATAGGGGATAGTATTCGGAACATATCCTTCGACATAATATCTACCTTCTTTTTCTTCAATCACACCAATTGGTTTAGGAACTTCAACCCTTCTTTCGCCCTCATCGGTAATATAAGTAGCTAAAACCCCATCCCTGTTCTTGGAGAGATTTCTCAAAGACTGCATGAGTATGAGTTCTTTCAAAGCATAATTACCAGAGAGAGGACCAAACTGCTTCATCCTTTTTCGTTCTTCCTCACCCCAACCTTCCCTATTAATTCCTATATCCCTCTTTAAAACAATCCCCAGAGATTCGTTAATCATAACACCACGAGTTGATTTCTTTTCGATTTTTTTAAATAAATCCTTTTCAGCAACAGCAGTTTTAAGTAAGTCTAAGTTCGACTCGTCGTAAAGATAAAGTGTATAATTATCACCTCTAACATATATTTCATATCTTTTAGGTAAGAGTTCTTCCTCCTTAGATTCGAGATAAGCGAGAATTGGAGTTTTTCGACTACTATCAAAATCTTCAGGAAGCCTTTGAATATATTCACTAATGAACTTCATAATCTATTATCTAAATCGTAAATTATATATTTTTTAATAGTAATCGTTATCGTTTATTTACAAATTTCAAAAAATTTTTAAGTTCTTAATTTTCCTTAAGCAAAGCGTTTGGAATATTATTGATTTCATTATAACTTAAACCAAAAGTTATCCATAGTAGAGAATCTATATGCAATAAGGAATTTTTATTTTTTTAGTC
>JAGDWU010000032.1:1906-3965 GCA_023256115.1 Candidatus Aenigmatarchaeota archaeon
TTTGAAGGAAAAACTACTTTAAAACCAATAACTCCTTCGAATCCCGCCCGGTCCAATTTTTAATTATTTTTCAAATATGAAAGTACTTAAAAATGTATTTTATAAATAATGAGAATTAATAAAAATATGAAAGAAAAAATAGTTAAATTTTTTAAAGATGAATACCAAGATTATTTGGTTTATAAAAAGCTTGCTAAAATGGATAAAGAAAATAGAAAAATATTAGAAAAGCTTGCCGGCCGAGAATATCAACATTATAAGTTTTGGAAAAAGTTTTTAAAAAATAAAGTAGAGGTTAAAATAAGTAATCTTTACTTTTATTTTTTAATATTACTTAAATTAATTTGTGGAATTCAGTTTTTAATAAAATTTTTAGAAAGAAATGAAAAAAGAATAATTAATGAATATAAAGAGTTTTTAAGAAAGCTAAAAGGAAAAGATAAAGAAAAACTCAAAAAAATAATAAAAGATGAAGAGCTCCATGAAAATTTCTTATTATCAAAATTAAATGATAACTTTCTTAAATATTCTGGTTTTATTGTTCTTGGATTAGCAGATGCAATAATAGAAATTAGCGGCGTTCATACAGGTTTTTTAGGTTTAACTTCAAGCACTTTAATTGCAGGTCTAGCAGGATTAATAGTTGGTTTTTCTGCTTCGCTTTCGATGGTAACAGCAGCTTATTTTCAAGCTAAGCAGAATTTAGAAATAGATCCGCGAAGAGCAGGAATCTTAACTGGAATTAGTTACATGCTTTCTGTAATTTTGCTAGCAATCCCTTATTTCCTTACATCCAATATGTTAATCGCATATTTATTTTCAATAACTTTGGCAATTTTAATGATAGCTTGCTTTAATTTCTACTCTTCTATTGTGTTTGAAAAAAGCTTTCTAAAAGAATTCATAGAAAATGTAATATTAATCTTTACAATTACATTTTTGTCTTTTTTATTCGGAGAATTTTTAAGCAAATATTTTAAAATTCAAATTTAATATAATTATTCTTTAAAGCTTCAATAGTAAAATTTATGAATTTGAAAGAAATACTAAAGAAATTTACTATAAATGAAATAATTTATTTCGAAGAAAATTTTGATAAACAATTTTTAGCTATAAAAAATCTAAGAAAAAATTTGAATAATGATGATTTGTTTGTTAAATTGGTAATTCTAAATTCTATAGTTAGTTATCAGTTGATAGAACCTGGGGAAAAATATTGGTTAGATTTTTCCAATTTCTTTTCTCAAAATAATCAGAATGTTTTACAAAGTTTTAAAATTTTTTTGGAGAAATTCAATCCTATTAACAAAGAAAGCAAACTTAAAAGAATAGAAAAAGTTTATCTTTGGATTAAAGATAAGAACCTAATAGAAGACTATAAACAAAACTTAAAAAAATTTAATAAAGATCTTGCTTTTATTTTAAAACAAAAAGAAAATGATAAAACAATTTGTTTTGCAACAAAAATGTTTGGATATTCTTTAAGAGTTATTGGATTTAAAATAATTTTTCCATTTGAAATTTTTATTCCCATAGATAAAAGAATTGGAAAAATTTCTAAAGATTTAAACTTTTGGATAAATTTGTCTAAAGAAATAAAAATCCCTTTATTACATATAGACTCTTTAATATGGATAACTTTTGGTTTAAGTTATAATGAAATCAATAATATTCAAAATATTTTACTTAAGGAAAAAATTAAGGAACTTAAAAGTTTTTTAAACCAATTTTATTCCAGCTAATTAAAATAAATATAATAAAAAAACTATAATTTTATTACTTCTCTTTTAAAGTTTATTTTTCTATAAGTACCATCATGATAGAGTTTATTTGATGAATCGCTACATCTTCATAGTTTTTAAACCATCTTATATATTGTAACTTTATAAAGCGAACAAGTTTATACCTATTATGATGAAAGATGTTGAAATAATTAACAAAGATAGTAACATTTCTATTTCAACCCTTTGGACTAAAAAAGAAGTAATATTAAAATCTTTGAGTGATGAAGTAAAGAAAAAAATTGGAATTATTGGGACTACTTATACATCTTATGGTG
>JAGDWU010000032.1:3975-6096 GCA_023256115.1 Candidatus Aenigmatarchaeota archaeon
CTTATGGTATTAATTATATATTAGAAACGCTATCAAAATTTCCAAAAATAGATACTTTAATAGTTTTTGGAGCCGATTTATCAACTAGTGGAGAAACTTTAGAAGAAATATTCAAACATAAAAGAATTCCAAAAATAATTACATTAGACCATTCTAAAGTTAAAAAAATTATAGAAACTGTAAATTTAATTGATTTGCGAGAAGAATTTAAAAAAGGGAATTTTAAAGCTTTAGAAAATGCTATAAAAGAAAAATTTAATATTAATGCGAAAGAAGTAAGAGAAGTTATAGATTTAGCAATTGAAGAAAAAGCAGAATTACAATCATGGCCAATACCTTTAAGCTGTCATTACATATATGAAACAAGTATTTTAGAGCATGGATAAAAGTTTTAGATTTGATAATGAAATTCGGAAGCATCAAATATAGCGAATATAATGAGCCACAAAAAGAATATTTAAACTTAATGGTTACAATAGGTTTATATGGAAAGGATTATAAAATAGAAGAGGAATTTTTTGAATATATTAGTGAAAAGGAATTTGAAAGACATATTAATGAAGTTTTATCTTCATCAAAACCAGAAGGAGTAGAATATACATATGGAGAAAGAATTTTTCTCATAGATTTGAGAAAAATCAGCTTGAATATTTAATAAATAAACTTTCAAATTCACCTTACTGTAGAAGATCTATAATTATTACTTGGGATCATGAAATTGATCAAAAAAGTAATGAACCAGCTTGCATAATTGCAATTCAAGGAATTATAACAGATAATTATTATAATCACACAGTGTGGATAAGAAGCAACGATATGGTAAAAGGTTGGCCTGTAAATGTTGTTGGGCAAATTGAATTAGCAAAACATATAATAAACGAAATAAATAAAAGAACAAAAGCAAGTTTTGAATTAGGAACTTTAACGATAATAAGCTCTAGTGCTCATATTTACAAACATGATTGGGATTTGGTAAGAGATATTTTATCTAAGCATTCAGATAAAATGAAAGCATTTATAGAAGATCCAAAAGGAAATTTCCTTATTTATATTAAAGATAATAAGGTAGTGTTAGAACATAGAACTCCGGATAATTCTTATGTTTTATTTAGAATTGAAAGTAAAGACCTTTGGGAAATATATAATGCTATAAAAGGTGGAAATTTGGTAAGTTTGAATGATCATGCACTTTATTTGGGAAAAGAGTTAAAAACTGCTTTTGAAAAACTTAAAAGAGGAGAAAAATATGTACAAGATGAAGCTTGAAAAATTATTTTTTGGATTAAGCTTTTATTATATTATCTAATAAAATCATTAATAGTAAATCAATCATTAAGCCAATTGTAGAATATCTTTCATTTTTTTCTATAGATTTCTGGAATAATTTCGCTACTCATTATAAATAATCATGATTAGATAAAATTTTTAATTACTCTTCATTATAATTTCCATTCTTTTTCTTCTAGATTTTTTCTTTTGTTATAAATTCTAGCTAAAACAAACAAAAGATCGCTAAGTCTATTCAAGTAAACCAAAATATTTTTGTCTACTTTAATTTGTTTGCTTAAACTGAACATTCTTCTTTCAACTCTTCTCGCTAAAGCTCTACAATAATGTAATTTACCAATTGGATAAATGAAATGTTTTAATTCTTTTAATTCTTTTTCATATTTTTCTATTAAACTTTCCAAAAATTTTACATTATCTTCAGAAAATTCTTGTTTACTTAAATGCAAGCAAGAGCCAATTTGAAAAATATGATTTTGAATTTTTTCTAAAATTTCGTCTAAATCTTTGAATTCTAAATTTTCCCTTATTAAACCTATAAAACTATTTAATTCATCTAATTCTCCAATTACTTCAATAATTAAACTATCTTTTTCTTCTATTCTACCTCCAAAAAGTGTTTTTCCTTTATCTCCAAAATGATATTTTTTCATCTGACTTTTAACTTTTCATAGAGTTTTAGCATAAGATAGTTTATATTAAAAGAATAAGTATTAGTGTAATAATCTTCAACATTTAAATATTTTTTAAAAATTTAGTTATTGAAATTGCGTAATACTTTTAAATATACATTTCCTTTTTTATAATAATACCATAATTTAATACATAAGCAAA
>JAGDWU010000015.1 GCA_023256115.1 Candidatus Aenigmatarchaeota archaeon
TTTTATGCAAGTAATTTAAAAAATGAAATTAAATCAAATAGCATTTTCCTTTTCTTTCCAATGCTATCTTTTTCTTCTTCCCAGCTTAATTTTATTAAAGTAATGTTGTCAATTACAACTCTTTGCGGATTAAATAAATTACAATTTTTCATTATTTCATCTTTTATTTTTTCTATGCTAGTTGGTAATATATGAACTATTGTAAATTTACCTTTTTTCTCATAATCTTCAAAAATTTTGTTCCAACCAAATCTTTCAACATCTTTTAGCAAATCTTCCTTTCTTTCTTCTAAAGTAAAGTAAATTCCATTTTCTCCATTTTTTAAACCAGCTAATAAAAATTGTAAACCAAAAATTGTTTTTCCTGCACCTGGAGCACCAACAATTAAAATAGATGAACCCTTTACAAAACCACCTTCAATTAATTCGTCTAATCCAATAATTCCGCTATTTATTCGTTCCATAAATACTTATTTTTCTTTCTTTTAATTTTTCAATCAATTTTTTAATATCTTCTATCTCTTTTTTAATCGATTCTTTTATTTTTAAGGTTTTTCTAGGCAAATATCTTATTGAAGCTATCCAATTTATCCAAGCTTTTGGATGCAATCTTTCTTTTAAAATTTTATCCTTTTCTAAACTAAGCACTTTAATTTTGCCTCTTACATGCAAAATTTGTTGCTCTCTTTCCATTATCATTTTCCTAAACATTTCTTCGCTTATTTTTCTAGTAAAATATTGTTTTTCCAATTCTATTCTCGCTCTTATTAAGCTTTTTTCCTCTTCTCTTAACTTTCTAACCTCTTTTTCTATTTTAACTAGCGGAATTAAAATTTGAGTTGTTAAATATGTTAAAGCTGAAGAAGCAAGAAATACAGCTAAAATATGAGGCCAATATTTATATAAAAATAGTAAAATTTGTTTTTCTCTAATTTTTTTCTCAAGTAAATTTAACTTTGTTTGTGCAAGTTTTAAATTTTCCTCAAATCTAATAATTTCGTTGCTTTCTATATTTTCTTTTATTTCATTTATTATTTCGTTTATCTCAAACAAAATTTTTTCTTCTTCATCAATAAGCTTATAATTTTTTAATTCTTCAACTTTTTTTGATAGCTCATTTGTTTTAGAAATTATAAAATCGAAAATGTCAAATAAAGAATTTCTTTTTACTTTTAATGTTACATCTATTTTACTAGAAATATTTTTACTTTCAAATGTAAAAGATGTTATATATTCGCCAGGATCTAAAGTAAGATTTGTTCCTATAATTATTGAAAATGAATATGTTTCGCCCCTTTTTATTTTTATTTCTTTTTCATATTCAATAAAGCTGCAAACTTCACATTTAGCAAATACTTTTATATTAGCATCTATTTCGCCAACATTCTTTATTGTTGCTATCAAAGTTGTATTTTTACCTTGTTCGACTTCAATAAATTTTGGAGTAATTTCAAATTCAAGTCTTGGAAATGCACAAAGCAAAGATTTAATACATCTTTCTTCAATTTTTTGAGTTTTATTTCCAACTATATAATATCTAACTTGATACATTTCGTCAGCTTTACAAATTCCAGCTCCACAACCAACATCTTTCCAAGCTGTCCATTCTCCTCTTTCAGCTGGAGGAGGAAAAGCAGGAAAAGTTGGAACTGGAGCAGGAGCTTGAGCTGGTGCAGCAAGTTGAGGAGTTCTTAATATAACATAAGCAAATCCAGAATTATTAAAATCATCAATAGCATAAAATGAAATATTAAATATTTGATTGTAATTTGGTGCACTATAGCATTTTGCTTCACATTCAAAAAATGAATATAAATTTGGGAAAAATCCGCAAAAACCATAACCCAAAATATTTTCAAAAAGATGATAATATGAACTAGAATTATAGCAAGCGACAGAAACATTAGCATTTTTTATTTCTCTATCGCCTCTATAATTGTAAATTTTTATTCTTGGTAAATCTGGTCCGCTAATTGAAGAATTTGGTTCATAAACAGAATTTTCTGGCGGGGCTTTAATTTCAATTTGTAAAATGTTTGTTAACTCAATAGATAAATTTACATTCCCTTTATTTCCATATTTTTCGCTGCTAACATTTATTTCATATTTTCCGACTTCAAAATATTTTTCAAAAATTAAAGTAAAGTTTTCTGAAAAAGATGAAAAGTTATATGTAATATTATTTGTACTAAGATTTATATTCCAATTAACATTTTCAACAAATCCATTTATATCGTAAGTTATAAAAGTAATATTTTCACCTCTATTAAAAATTACAAATTTTGGTTCATAATCTATGAAATAAATATCATAAGCAAAAAAATTCTTTCCAGAGCTAATATTAATATTTGATTCATTTAAATCTTTTGCTATTATTCTAACGACAAAATTTCCAGTTTCATTTATTTGTATTTGCGAATTATCAACTAAAAATGTAAAGCTCCATAAATTACCTCTTTTTAAAGAAGCGTTTATTATAATATTTGATGGATAAATAATTGATGCAGTAACTTCAGCAACAAAAATATTATCGCTAACATTTGCAATAATTTCTAAAGTATAATTCAAATTTGCTTTATCTGTTTTTAAACCCTTATACTCAAACCAAAAATCTTCAATTACTGGCGGGATTAGATCAAAAGGATAAATTGTTATGTTAAAACTTGTTGAAGTATTTTGATATGCATAACTTGAATTTGCATATACTCTTGTCTCAATTGTTATACTTGGTTCTCCTAATAATTTTGCAGAAATGTTCCACTGAATTATTGTTGAATTTTTCCATAGCAATTCATTTACAACTTTTTCATATATTTCATTTTGAGTAATATTTATATAACTTTCATTTTGGCTCCAAAATCTTAAAGTTAAATTTAATAAATCTCCTCTATAAGCAGTAACATTTACTTTATAAATTTGATATTGATCAGTTAACATTGCTGGATAAGTGTCTACAACATTCAAAATTGGGATTCCATAGTTTATAAAAAAGTTTGAAGGATTTAAGAAAATTATATCGTTAAATTCTGTTAATGCTTCAAAATTTACATCATAATATCCGCTCCTTGTAAAATTGTTATAAACATAATAATAAACATAGCAATAATCTAATCTTGGTTCAACAGGATATGCCTCTATTTCATAAATGCTTGCAGTTCCAGAAACATTAATAATAATCTTATCCATTTTTATTGGTTGGCCAAAATTTTGTAACATATCAAAAGTTACTTTTGTTTTTGTTGAATTTAATGCAATATTTGTTGCTATAACTATTATATTACCAGTTGCATCTCTAAATGAAATATTTGCATAAGTAGTTGTAGTAGAAGGACCTTGCCACGTAATCGAAAAGTTTTGTATTGTAAATATTTGTCTAAAAGTTACATCTAACTGCGCAAAAATGTTATCTAAATGGTTCCAAGCTGTATCAAAATTTTCATCAATTGCTAATGTTGAATTTGCATTGGAATCTGTGCTTGTTGCTATTGAACCTTTAAACAAGCTAGCTACATTACCTTTCTCAACTTTAATTCCGCATTCAGTATAATTCTTTGCAAAAGAACTTTCAAAAATTACATTTTCAATTCCAGAATTATAAGGTTTAAAAATTGTTGAATTTATTTTGAATGAACTTGCATTTCCAAAAATTGGAACATAAAAAGTTACATTTTCATCTATAAATGAAGTGTTTGGATCAATATAAGGATTTAAAGGTAAAATTATTTCAAAGCTTTCTAAATAGCTAGAAAAAGTTCCATTAGTTGGATATGCATAAAATGTTATTGTTGTTGTTTCGCTTCCAGCAACATATTTTGAAATACTTCTCCATTTATCTATGCAATAGCTATCACTTGCAACTGCTTCTATTGAATTTGAATGATAATTTGTTTCATCGCTAGTTAAATTAATTGCAATTTGATTTGAAATTGAAATATTTGTGCTAACATTCCATAAATCTCCATTTTCAGCTTTTACCGCTAATACAATGTAAAAAGTTTGATTTGTTAAAACATAATAAAATGGATTTAATACAAATAATTTTGAATTGCCAAATGAAACAGAAAAGCTCGAATAATTTTGAACTGCTCCATAAGGGCTAGATGCATTAACATAAACAGTAACATCATAATTTCCGCTTCTAGGCGGAACAAAAGAAAAATTAAATGCACACAAGTCTGGATAATAACAAATTTCAAAAATTGGATATTTTATTTCATATGTTTTTTGCAATTTGCAATTTGAAATATTAAAATATGAAATGTTTAAATAAATTTGAACAATTTCGCTCGCATTTGTAACATTTATTTTTATTATTTGTTCATTACCATAATTCAAACTTAAATAAGCAATTGAAAATGGAACAGTTAAATTTAAAACTTTTAAGTATGTTTTTAATTCCTTATTTTCTGATGCATAATAATATAAAGTTGAATTATCAGTAATATTACATTTTATTTCATAAGTTCCTAAAGAAGCAAAGTTTGAACCGCTTATTTCAATACTTGCAACTCCGCTAGAATTTGTTATTGAAGTTCCAACAAAGTTTCCATTTAAATAAAAATTAACTAAATAATTTTCAATTGGATAAGATAAATTTGCATCAATTATTTTACAACTTGCAGTTACTGATTGGCCAGGATAAATATATGAATCGTTTAAATAAATTTCAGAAACTTTTGAATACCCATAAAGATAAAATGTTTTATATTCTGTAATATTATAACCGCCAAAACTATTATTTGCAAAAATTCTTGCAGAAATTGGTCCAACTTTTGAAAATCTTGTTAAATCGCTAGTATCTAATGTAAAGTTAATCCAAAAGCTACAATTAAAAGTTTGCGTACCATAAACACAAGTTGATGAATTTACAATAGTTACTAAATCAAAATGTTTTTGAAACGTTCCTGTTGCGTTGTGTTCAATATAAGTGATATTTACATCTTTTATATTGAATAAAGCACTTGCATTAATTTTTGTTCCTCTTTTTATATTTAAATTTGTTAATATTTCGCCAGTTGAAAAATTGTAAAAATTGAAATTTGAATAAGTTAAAGGAAAATAAGTAACATTAAAGAATAACCAATCTATTTGCATTCCTGTACATCTATCATCATCGTCATAACCGTAAAAAACTGCTCCACTATTTTTCAATTTTAAAATATGATCAAAAAAATTTGTTACATCATAAACTTTTAAAGTATCACTAGTACCCCATTCATTACAAGATGCTTGAGAAGGATTTAAAACATAGTAGTAGTTATATGTTGAACTAGAATTTTCAAAAACTTGGAAATAACATTTGTCATCACTATCATCACCAAGCGCAGAAGAACTGTTTAATCCTCCCCAATCACAAACACGTGATGATAGTACCCATGTTCCTTTAACTTTATACGCTTCCATTCCAACTTCAATTTTTATTGGATTAATGTCAGATGGAAAAGAAGTTAAATGTGAAAAATTATATCTACCCCATGTTTCTTTATTTTCTGAAAATTTTGCTAAATAATAAATATTATCACTAGCTTTTATATATGCTATTACATTTTGATTACAAGAAGTTGAAACTGTGCTTCCATAACTACACTCAAGTATTTGAGAAGGAGGTAAATAAAAATATTTTATTTCAACTTGAGAAAAAGCTAAAGGAAATACCAAAAAAATAAAAGTTATTAAACTAATTAAAATTAATTTTTCAACTATGTTAACCATTATTAATTATTATTAAATTTTAAAAATAGATTTAGCGAAATTTTTCAAAAGTTCAACATCTTTTTTTCTTATAATCCCTTTATTTATTAATTCTCTTATATCTTGTTTACTTAATGCTTTTGCTACTTCTTCTACTTTTGTTGGATCTATCCAAACCCTATCCTCTCCAACATTTAATATTTCTGCTGCTAATCTTCTTTGTAATGATAGATCCATTATTTAATTATAACTTCACCTCCAACACTTTTAACCTTTTCAATCGCTTTTTTTGAAGCTTCTCTTGCGTAAATTTTCATTTTCTTATCAATTTTTCCACCACCCAATAACTTTATTATTCCCAATTCATCTAAATCTAAAACATAATAGTCACCATCTTGT
>JAGDWU010000102.1 GCA_023256115.1 Candidatus Aenigmatarchaeota archaeon
ATTTCAATAGTTTCTTCAACTATAACTTTTCCGCAATCATTGCAAAAGATAACGATTGGATTTAAATTTATTACTTTAATATTTTTTGAATTGCAATATGGGCAATTTAAACTGTTCATACAAATCGAAATATTTAAAATATAAAAGGTTTGAGTAAAAAATTTTAAAAATTTTTGAATTTTTTAGTTTAAAAAAAGAAAAAACTAATTTAAAGCACTAAAAAATTTTTTAGAATATTATAATAATTTTTTAATGTTTTTTAGGATAATAAGGATATCTTTTTATATTGCCGCAAACTAAACAAGTAACATTTATTGTTTTATGTTTTTTATTTAATCTGATTCTTGCAGTATATCCAGGAACCAACAAAGTATTACATTTTCTGCAAAATTTTCTTTTTAATTTTTTTAGTCTAACATTAGTTCTTAATGCAATTTTTCTTGCCAACTCAATATACCTTTGGCTAAGCTTTAAATCTTTTTTTAAATATTCTTTCGCTAATCTAAAAAGAATTTTTATTCTTTCCTTTGCAATTTTTCTTTGCTCTTCTTTACTTAGTCTCACTTATTAAAATTGCATTTATAACTCCATCTTGACTTGGTCTGGAAACAACTTTTGCTAATCCAAGCTCAGTTTTAATTATTGCACCTTTTGTAATTATATTTCTCATCTTAAATAATCTATGTGCTTTATTCTCAACAACATCCAAAATTTTTACTTTTTTATATCCGTCTTTTGTTAAAACATTTGCATATAAAGCTTTTTTTAATTTAACTTTTATCCCGCCGCCTTTTGTTCTAATTATTTTTCTTTCATCTTTATCACTTAATTTTGTATAAATCGGATTTCCGCCCATATGACACTTCTTTTTTACTTTATAATGAGGAATAAATTTTGCCCCAGTTGCAGTTCTGCCTTCTCTTTTTTGATGATATAGAGGCATAATATTTATAAATCTTAATTTAATATTTTATGGCTCAAAAGAAACCACACTTAAACATTGTAATTGTTGGACATGTAGACCATGGAAAATCAACATTAGCAGGTAGACTATTTTACGAAACAGGAGCTATAAGAGAAGAAGAGCTCAAAAAGTTAAGAGAAATGGCACAGGAATATAAAATAGAAGGTGGGGAATTCGCTTATATTTTAGATAGAGAAGTAGAAGAAAGAAAGAGAGGAATGACTATAGATATTGCTCATAGACCTTTCGAAACTAGCAAATATTACTTTACAATTATAGATGCTCCAGGTCATAGAGATTTTGTAAAGAATATGATAACAGGAGCAAGTCAAGCTGATGCAGCAATTTTAGTAGTTTCTGCAAAGCCAGGAGAAGGAGTACAAGAACAAACAAGAGAACATGCATATTTATTAAGAGTATTAGGAATAAATCAAATAATTGTAGTAATTTCAAAAATGGATACTGTTAATTACGATCAAAAAAGATATGAAGAATTAAAGCAGCAAGTTATTAATTTGTTAAAACCATTAGGTTTTCCAGTTGATAAAATACCAATAATTCCAACAGCTGCTCAAGTTGGTGAAAACATAACAAAAAGAAGCGATAAAATGCCATGGTATAAAGGACCTTGCTTAACAGAAGCATTAGATCAACTACAAGTTCCTCCAAGGCCAGTTGATAAACCATTAAGAATTCCTATACAAGATGTTTTTAGCATTAGCGGAGTTGGAACAGTTCCAGTAGGTAGAGTTGAGAGCGGAGTTTTAAGACCTAATACTGTAGTAGTTATTGAACCTGCAGGATTGAAAGGAGAAGTAAAAAGTATTGAAATGCATCACCAAAGATTAGAAGAAGCATTACCTGGCGATAACATAGGATTTAACATTAAAGGCGTTTCAAAAGATCAAATTAGAAGAGGTGATGTTGTAGGATATCCAGATAATCCGCCAACAGTTGCAAAAGAAATAATTGCACAAGTTGTTATATTATATCATCCGACAGCAATTGCACAAGGTTATACTCCAGTAATTCATATACATACTGCAACAGTAGCAGGAAAATTTGTTGAATTAATAGCAAAGATTGATCCAAGAACTGGCCAAGTAATAGAGGATCATCCACAACTATTAAAAACTGGAGATGTTGCAAAAGTAAGAATTCAATTCTTAAAGCCAACAGTTGCAGAAAAATATTCAGAATTTCCAGGATTGGGAAGATTCGCAATAAGAGATATGGGAATGACAGTAGGAGCAGGAATAGTATTAGATGTAATAAAAGCAAAGTAACCCCTCTTTTATAATATTTTTAAATAATTGTTTGAAAATTGTTTTTTTATTGTTCAAGTTATATGTAGAAGAGTTGTACAAAGGCTCTTTTATTATTATAAATTCTTCCAGCTCCATTTTTTATCTATTTCAACTTCTATTAACCTAGGTGAAAAAAGTATAACTTTTTATAAAGTTCTATTAAATTTTAGTTTATTCACAGTAATTGATAGCTATTTAGGTGAAAAAAGTTATTTGTATTTGCTGAAATTACGCTAGTTTGCACGCTTAATATAAACGATATAAAACTCATTTAAAGAAACTATAGAAAATATTATGAATAAAGTAATAATAAAATTAGCAAGTAGGGATTTGAATGAATTAAATAGAGTATGCAATGAAATTATTGAAATCGCTAAAAAATATGGAATAATGTATAAAGGGCCAATTCCTTTACCAACAAAAATTTTAAGAGTTTATACAATGGCAAATATTAAAGATGGTACTGGTCATGGAAATGCTACATGGGAAAAATATGAAATGAGAATTCATAAAAGATTAATCCATTTGCAACCAGATGAAAGAGCTTTAAGACAAATAATGAAAATAAATTTTGGAAGTGAAGTAAATGTGAAAATTAAAGTTATTTAATGTCGTACTTACAAATTAAATATTCGTACTTTCCTCGTTTAGTATCTTTAATTACATAGACCTCATATCCGCTAGGTAATTCTTTGCTAATTTTGTATGCTTCGCGTCTATATTCTCCGTCATCTTCAAATATTGAAGATTTCTCTAAAATTATTAAAATAGGCTCTTCCTTTTTCAAAAGATAATCTGAAATTTCTCTTAAAATTCCTTCGGCTCTGAAGTCTGACGAGCTTAAGACTATTGTCCTCGGAGCATATAAACAATTTAATAATAGTTCTTCGATTTTCCTCTTAGAGAATTTTATAGCTGATTTTATATATTTATCGCTTTTTTTGCAGTTTTTATTATCAGTTATTAATCCCACACTATAATTAATAAAACATGGAAAAATATTTATGGACTTTAAAAAGATAGAAGAAGAAATACTAAAATATTGGGAAGAAAAAAACATATATCAAAGAGTTAAAGAAAAAAATAAGGGAAGAAAAAAATTTTATTTTTTAGATGGTCCTCCATATGCAACTGGCTATATTCACATGGGAACTGCGCTAAACAAAATTATAAAGGATTTTTATTTAAGATTTTATAGATTAAAAGGATATGATGTTTGGGATAGGCCAGGTTATGATACGCATGGTTTGCCAATAGAATATCAAGTTGAAAAAAAACTTGGATTTAGAAGTAAAAAAGATATAGAAAATTTTGGAGTAGATAAATTTATTGAAGAATGTAAAAAATTTGCAACTCAATTTATAAATGTTCAGAGCGAACAATTCAAAAATCTTGGTTGTTGGATGGATTGGGAAAATCCATATTTAACATTAACTAATGAATACATAGAAAATGCATGGTTAACATTTAAAAAAGGTTTTGAAAAAGGTTTTCTGTATAAGGGATTTTATCCTGTTCATGTTTGCACGCGTTGCGAAACAGTTTTAGCATATAACGAAATTGAATATGAAAACTTAACAGATCCAGCTATCTATGTAAAATTTAAAATTAAAGATTCTAACGATTATTTAATAGTTTATACTACAACTCCTTGGACTTTATTCGATAATGTTGCGATAATGATTCATCCAGAAGAAAAATATGTAAAAGTGAAAATAAATGAAAATGAAAACTGGATTTTTGCTAAAGCAAGATTAGAAGAATTATCAAAAAAATTCAATGTTGAAGCTAATATAATAGAAGAATTTGAAGGAAAAAAATTAGTAGGCAAAAAATATGAACATCCGTTATCTGATTTATTATCTCATGTTAAAGATGCTTCAAATTTGTATGTTATTGTTGCAAGTGGAAAATATGTTAATGTTCAAGAAGGTACTGGATTAGTTCATTGTGCACCTGCACATGGAAAAGAAGACTTTGAAGTATGTAAAGAAAATAACTTACCAATAATTAATTGCGTTGCATTTGATGGAAAATTTGAGTTAGAAATTTTTAAAGGAATGTATGTTAGAGATTGTAATGAAAAAATAATTGAAATATTGCAAGAAAGAAATGTATTAGTTAAAAAAGAAAAAATAACACATTCTTATCCAATATGTTGGAGATGTAAAACTCCGCTAATTATAAATGTTTCTGAACAATGGTTTTTTGCAGTTGAAAAAATAAGAGATGTTTTATTAAAAGAAAATGAAAAAATAAACTGGATTCCAGAATTTGCAAAAGATAGAATGAAAGATTGGATTTTAAATTTAGGCGATTGGCCAATTTCAAGGCAAAGATATTGGGGTATTCCGCTACCAATTTGGATTTGTGAAAACTGCAAAAATATTAAAGTTATTGGAAGTAAAAAAGAATTAAAAAAAGATTTGCAAGATTTGCATAAGCCATATATTGATGAAATAACATTTAAATGCGAAAAATGTGGAGCTGAAATGAAAAGAGTAAAGGAAGTTTTAGATGTTTGGTTCGATAGCGGAGTAGCGCCTTGGGCCTCTTTAGATATAATAAGAAATAAAAGACTTGTTAAAAAACTTTGGCCTGTTGATTTTGAAATTGAAGGACCGGATCAATTTAGAGGATGGTGGAACTCGCAATTTATAACTTCAATAATTACTTTTGATTATATTCCAATTAAAAACATTGCTTTCCATGGCTTTGTTTTAGATGTGCATGGAAGAAAAATGAGTAAAAGTTTAGGTAATATAGTTCAACCAGAAGATGTAATAGAAAAGTATGGAAGAGATACTTTAAGAATGTTTTTCTTAATTCAAGAGCCTTGGAAGGATTATTATTGGGATTGGGAAAAAGTTAATGAATTGCACAAAAACTTAAATATTGTAAGAAATGTTTTTGAATTTATAAATTTATATGTAACATCAAGCGGAAAGAAAAAGTATTTAAGAATAGAAGATAAATACATTTTATCAAAATTGAATTACATAATATCGAAATTTGATGAATATGCTTCAAAGTTTTTAGCCCACGAGGGAAATAAATTATTATTAAATTTTATTTTAAATGATATTTCAAGGTTTTACATAAAATTAGTAAGAGATAGAGTTTGGATTTATTATAATGGAAAAGATAAAGAAGCTGCATTTTATGTTTTAACTCAATTAGCAAAAAACATTTTAATTTTATTAGCTCCTACAATGCCATTTACTGCAGAATATTATTATAGAAAGCTAGCAAATATTTTAAATTCTCAAGAATCAATATTTTTTGAAAGATTTCCAAAAGCAAAAAAAAGAAATGAAATAATTGAAGAAGCTGTTGAAAAAGCAAGAGAAATTTGCGAAAGCATTTTAAGATTAAGAAATCAAGCAAAAATAAAAATTAGGATGCCTTTAAGAGATGTTGCAATTTTAATAAAAAATGAAAAATATAAAATTGCTGAAAAAGCTAAAAGGATAATTCAGCTATTATGCAATGTAAAATATGTTAAATTTGTTTCTGAAAAAATAGAAAAAGAAAATTATATTAGCGAAGAAAATGAAAATTTTGCAGTATATTTAAATACAAAAATTTATCCAAAATTAAAAGAGGAAGGAATTGTAAGAGAAATAATAAGAGGAATTCAAGAGTTTAGAAAAGAAAATAAATTAGATGTTAGAGAAAAAATTGTTTTGGGAATTGAAGCAAATAAAGAAATAAGAAAAATAATAGAAAA
>JAGDWU010000034.1:0-1852 GCA_023256115.1 Candidatus Aenigmatarchaeota archaeon
TAGCTTTGTTATTATTATTCATTTTCATTATTTAATATTATAGCATTAGTTTTTTTGAGAAAAGTAAAGAGGTAAAAATAATAATCAACAATCAATCTGCAGACGTCGTACGTCCGCAGTAATATTAAAATTAAAGCGGGAGATTATAATTATCTCCCGCTTAATACTTAATAATTGATTATTTAGTCCTAATCCACTCTAATAAAAAGTTTATCCTTTCAACTATATTTTCTGGGTTTACTGTGTCAAGTATTCTAAACTCTATAGTTTGTAAGTCTGGTCTTGGTCTTACATACCACCATACTGTATTTTCTTTGGGTAATCCGTCTATAGGCTCTATCTGTTCATAATATTTTTTTAAATCTGTATCTTTGCTAGGTAATATTCTTTCTATAGGCGCCCAACCTCTCTGCCACCACGTTATTCTCTCTATACTTGCCCACCCTCTATTTATTAGAACATCTAATAATTCATAATTACCATTTAGTATTATATTTTCATTAAATACATCCTTTGTTTCAATATGAATGTGAAGTGCGTTGTATATTACAGCATTTTTAACAAGATACCATTTTGGAGATTTTCTTTTTAGGTACGAGAATAAACATTGATACCTTTCTTTGGGTGCCCATAATGTCCAGATATCTATATTGTCTTCTAAATTGAGTACGCCTTCGAATACAAATTCTACATCTCCTAACATTTTCCTAATATTTTCTAGTTCATATAATATCATATTAGGTATTTCTTTTATTTGTGCAATATCTACAGGATATAAGGAGATTTCTAACTGATGCCTCCCAGCATCAGTTTTTACAAATCCATACCTACTTTCTATGCCATTTTTTACTACAGAATATACATCTACTAGGTCCTCAGTTGTATAAACATTTTTTACTTTCCTTACTACTGCTAATTCTAGTTCTACTCCTACTTTTCCAAATTCCATCTCCATCCCCTCCTTTTAGTGTGCTTATTCCTGAAAATATCTTTTTAAAGATACTTTCAGGAATAATTTAAAAAGGCCGGCTTGCCGGCCCTAATTTTTAAAAAAATAATTATTAAATGAAATAATTAGGGCCGGCTTCCGACCTTTGACAAAATAAACAAATATAATCTTTTATTTTGTTTTTCCATTTATTTTAAAATTATAAAGGATTAAAATTTAATTTGTCAAGAGTTGTTATCCACTTTTTAATAAGCACCCCTAGGGAAGAATATTTCTTTTACTGTTTTAATTAAAATCTTCAAATCTAAAATAAAAGATAGATTTTTAACATAATATAAATCAAGCTTTTCCCTTTCTTCCGTAGTTAAATCATTTCTACCTGAAACTTGCCATAATCCTGTTAATCCTGGTTTAACACTAAAAATTTCTTTAGGAAAATTTTCATCTATTTCATTCTCTAAATATGGTCTTGGTCCAATAAAAGACATATCTCCTTTTAAAATATTAAAAATTTGTGGCAGTTCATCTAAAGAATGCTTTCTTATAAATAATCCTCCTTTAATTAATCTTGGATCAGGTTTTAATTTTTTATACTTATTCCATTCTTCTTTAAATTTTTCATCTTTTAAAATTTCATTCAATATTTCTTCTGCATTTTTCTTCATTGTTCTCAATTTTATCATTTTGAATTTTTTCATATCCTTACCTATTCTCTCTGTCAAATAAAAAATAGGCCAACCGTCAATTAAAAAAATATAAAATCCTACAATTAAAATTAAAAATAAAAATATTGGCAAAAGCAAAACTGCTAAAATTTTATCTAAAATATCTTTTAAATATCTTCTATACATTTAAACAATCCTTAATAATTTTATAAATTTCTTCTGCTGTTTTTTGCCAATC
>JAGDWU010000034.1:1952-5421 GCA_023256115.1 Candidatus Aenigmatarchaeota archaeon
TTTGTAGCATTTGAAGGAGTTAGTATGTATTTACAATTGTTGATTAATGTTTTTAATATAAATTTATGGTAAAGATAAGTATCAATTCTTTTTTTAAAAGTAGTCATAGGAATAAGGTCATAAATAACTGATATTTGCGGGATTTTCAATTTGAATAGGTATCCGAAATGGAATGGGTTTAGAATAAGGTCTGGTTTAATATCTTTTATAATTTTTCTTAAATAGAACTGGGATTGAATTGCTTTTAGTATTTTTGAATCAGATATGAAATCTCTTTGAATTACTTCTAAATTTTCAAATTTTATATTATAATAGTTTGTTACACAAAAAAATTTATAATCGTTATTAGAGTAAAGTTTTAATATTTCTTTTATCAAATCAAATCCTACTCTATAAATCCCACTTCTTTTACTTCCCCAATATAAAAAATTAATTAATATTTTTTTCATTTAAACAATCCTTAATAATTTTATAAATTTCTTCTGCTGTTTTTTGCCAATCAAATTTTTTTAGAAATTCCTCTCTCTTGTAATTAAATTCCTCTTGATTTAAATTTTCTACCTTTTCTAGTGCTTCCTTAAAATTTTCTTCATTATCTAAATCAAAAAATATTGCTATATCATTGTAAATTTCTTTGTAAACAGGAATATTTGAAAGGATAACAGGTGTTCCACAAGATAATGCTTCTAATGGGGGAAGACCAAATCCTTCTTTTAATGATGGTGATATTAAAGCTTTTGCTTTATTATAAAGCTCTATAAGTTTTTCATCTGATACTTCTTTATAAAAGGTTATCTTATCTTCTAAGCTTAGTTTTTTTGTTAATTCTTTAAGATAGTTATGGTATTTTATATATTTAGGATGATAGCCTATTATTATTAATCTATCTTTTATATTAAATTTTCTCCATAGTTTAATAATATAATCAACATTTTTATATGGAAAAGTTGCATTAACTATTAGATAGAAGTTTTCTTTTTGAATATTTAGTTTTTTAAATCTTTCTTTATCAACTCCCCAATATACAACCTTAATCTTTTCTTCTGGAATTTTGAAAATATCTATTATATCATTTTTTGTAGCATTTGAAGGAGTTAGTATGTATTTACAATTGTTGATTAATGTTTTTAGGAAAAATCTAAAATAAAGATAGTTTATTAAATTTCCTTTAAATATAGATAGTGGAATCAAATCATGTATGATAGATATTTGAGGGGTTTTATTGCTTAATAAATAACCTGAATGGAAAAAATTAAAGATTAAACCTGGTTTAATTTTTTTTACTCTATTTTTTAAATAAAACTGGGTTTGGAATATTTTAGGAATCAGTTTAATCCGCTTAAATTCTTCTTTAATTATCTTTAATTTGTCTATCTTTATATCTTCATAAAAATTAGTTAGGCAAAACAATTCATATTCATCACTCAAAAAATTAACTAATTCTTTCAGCAAATTAATTGTTATCTGATAAATTCCAGTGCTTTTCTTTCCCCAATATAAAAAATTAAATAGTATTTTTTTCATATTTAAGTTCGCAAATTGAAAATCCTAAAAATAAGACTGTTAAATAAAGAATAAAGATATTTGTAAGAAAATAATCTAATAAATTGCCTATAAGCATAATAAGCCAAAATAATCTTAAATATGATTTTAAATTTAAAAAAAGATAGATTATACCGAAAATTAACAAAATTCCAACAATCCCAAAATCTAACCACATTTGTAAAATAATATTGTGTGAAGCAAAACCTGTTAAATTTTCTCCGAATAAAGTTGTTATTGTTTTATTATTTTTTATAAACTCGCGAAACACATATGGGCCTATTCCTAATGGATATTTTTTTAAAGTATCAATCGCAATTTTATAAATTTCTTTTCTAACTCCTATTGACCCACCTTCATATCTTTCTATAGAATATTTATAAATTACTTCACTAGTTTTAATTTTAGCCCTTTCTTCCTCTTTTTCTAATATTTTAAAGAAATTAAACCAAAATTGATAATAAGACTTGATCCAAAGAATATAAAAAAGAAAAGTAGAAATTAATAGAATTAAGATTAAATAAATAGCCAATATCTTCTTTCTATCCTTTAAAAACATAAAGATAAAATAAAGACTGAGCAAGATAAAAACTAAAAAGTTATTTTTGCTTCCTGTTAAGATTAAATTTAATAGATTAAAGGAATAGGTTAAAGAAAATGTTATAGACGAAATAATTTGATTTTTATATAACAAAAATAAAACTATAAAAAATATTAAAATTGAAAAAGCATAGGGATTTGGATGCCCTACCAATGATTGCATTCTAGGATATGTATATGGTCTTTCATAAAAAATTGTTTTGTATAAATTTGGATAAAAGAATAATATAATATTAATAATCCCTAAAAAAATACTAATCCATAAGATTAAAATATAGACTAAAAATCTTTTCTCATATAGAATCAATCCTAATAGAAGAACAGGAAAGAATTCTGCAAGCTTTATTGTATACAAAATACTAATTTTAGGATAAGGGGAGATTAAACTTAATAAGATTAAATATATAAAGAAGAGGGTTGCAAAGATTATCTCTTTTTTAAATCTTTTAATCTTTTCAAAAAATAGCTCTCTTTTTGCCGCAAAATATATTAAAGGGAAAATGGGGATAATTAAGTTACTTAAATTAACCTTAAAAATAGGAATATCTATTTCAGGTAAAAATATAAAGAGAAAGGAAATTAAAATTACTAAAACCAATAACCAATTTTCAAATTTATTCTCTATTAAACTATTTTCCATTTTAAGATAAATTTTTTATTTTATATTTCAATAAATAATCTTCTAAATTATATCGTAAATTATTAGGCAATAAGACTGAAAGCATCCTTATAATACTTTTTATATGATATTTTGGTAAAGATAAAAATAGATACTTCATTGCTTTTAATCTCTCTCCTTGCCATAGATATGAAAAACCTATCCTATAATAAAAATCTTTTAATATTTTATATCTTTGCAAATTTTTTTTATGTTTATCTAAAATATACAATGGTTCAGTAATAATTTTTTCTTTTTCTTCATTTTTTAATCCAGTTCCTAAACCTTTATGAAAATAATGGATACAAACACAGAATGGAATAAATTTTCCTTCTTCGGGATTAGTATTAAATAATATTCTTAAGAATAATTCAGCATCTTCACATATCTTTAATTTTTTTGATAGCTCAGCTTCACAATCTACTTGAAAATATTGCGTAAATTCTCCAGTTACGTTTTGCTCTTTTACTTCTATTTGGGGTTCTGGTAAAGAACAAACTCTTATTAATTCTTTTGGCTTTTTTATTTCTATCTTTTCACTCAATTTACAATCTTTGGTAATATTTATTTTCTCTTCAGTTTTTCTATCTCGGGATTTTCTTTCTATAATCGTTCCCAATGGTTTGACTTCTATTTCTTTTAAAGTTACTTCTCCGTATTTTTTAATTT
>JAGDWU010000034.1:5431-5999 GCA_023256115.1 Candidatus Aenigmatarchaeota archaeon
ATGGAGAAAGAAGAATCGCTTCTTTTAATAGGATTTGGAATAAGAATTGGGTAAAATTCAAAGGCAGAAGTTTTTGTGCTTGTGCATGAAGGATATCCGCTTTCGATGTAAAGGTCGCATAGAGAGGAAATAGAAGAGGAATAGCTTATGTTTATTACAACATATATTTTTGTCGAATTTTTTAGTTCTTCTTTATCTTTTAATGGGATTTTAATGTAGCCTTCTTTTTTTTCTTTCAGGTTCATAATTAGGTTTTGGCAGTCACCCTCTATTCGGCATTGAGATCCTCTTACTTCGTAAACTATAAAAGGGCATAGCCTCACTTCTGTTTTTTCAGCAAATGTATTTTCAACATAATACGGAAATTCAAAGTAATCCTTTCTTAAGTCTAAATATTCATTTGGAAGTCTGTCAGGGTTTTTAGAAATTGGCGAAAAGGAAATATCGCTGTACTTAGGAATAGAAGGAATAGAAGGGTAATTGATTTTTACTTCTTCCCTTAATGAAAAATAGGAAAAGGCTATTATTCCGCCAAGCACTGCTATACATAAAAATGTTATAAGTAATA
>JAGDWU010000110.1 GCA_023256115.1 Candidatus Aenigmatarchaeota archaeon
TTGGGAGTTAAAGCAAAAATTGATTCATCAAAAAATCTTTTCGAAATTAAAGAAAATGGAGTAAGAGAGTAAAAACAGGAGAAATATTATATAAATATAAAAATGTTAGAAAAATCTTGGCTTAAGCTCAACAGGCGAAAACATAGGAATTGACTTAAGATTCTAAAGAATAGAATTTTAAGAAAAGATGAAAGTGAAAATAAAAAACACATCTATTTCAGTTATATTATTTTTATTTCTTTATACATTTTTATTTAATTCTTCAATAGTAATAAGGAGTCTTTTTTGCCCAAGGAGATTCAGGATATTTTTCATGAAGAAGTAAAAAGGCTTTTTTAGAAACTTCGAATTTCTGTTCATCTTCATATCCGTCATAAACTCTGTATTTAGTACCCATAACTAAAAGGTGCAATGCGTAGGGAATCAAATCATCATTGGGATTTTCTTCAAACCAATTATATATTGACTTATAATACTCAATATAACTAACATTACTGGGGTTATTTATTATTGGTACATTAATAAAATCCACATCTACTTTAAGAATATTTTTAAAAAAATGAAGATCGTATATAATATAGTTATTATTATATAAGAATGGTAGCCATGGTTGATAAAATGCAGGATTCCCCTGCGGCCATAGTAATGAATACAAAGTAGCTAAAAAGTATTTCTGATTTTTGGATGTAGAATTTGCAAGTCGAGATAAAACATTTTTTCCTTCTTTATCTTTGATTAATTTTATTAAAATTTTACTCATGAGAGTTAAATCATATTCGTTTTGATTTAAATAGGCCCTTATAAATCTATGTAAAGTATATGGCTCAAACGCACTTAAAACTTTTTCTTGTGTGATGGTACTTGGTAAAATTATTTGATTAAAAATTTTATAATATTCAGAAGAAGATAGTTTATCTAATTCAGCAAGTAGAAATGGAGAAAGAAACCCATTTTCGATTTCTGCATTTTTTATTTCTATATCAAATAGTTCCTTAATATGCTTGTAATAATCTCTATTGTCTTCATAATTTTTTATTTTTATAATTAATTTCAAATCCGCAAGTAAATTATTTCTTCCAAACTTTGCTATTAATTCGTCAATTTCTTTTTCAGCTAGGTCTAATTTTTTTAATTTATAATATAAAATCGCTCTATAAAATTTGATAGTAGAATACAATGGGTGGTCAGGTGAAACCTCTAGACTTTTTTGTATAATTTCTGATGTGTCTTCTGAAGATGGAGCAGTTTTAATAGCAGCCAGGAGCCAAGTAATAGATTTATCTTTTAGATAACGCGAATATGCTATATCGAACCAACCTTCATCGCCGTAATGAAATGTTAAAATCCAACTAGCCATATCTGGAAGTTTATTTTGTTTTATTAAACTTTTAATGAACTCAGTTTTTTCTTTATTAAGTCTTTCTTTTTCCTTGTATTTTTTATATTCTTCTTTATAATATCCTGAAGATTTTTTCTTTATATCCCAAAAATCTTCCGCCTCATAAGTAAATTCGATTGCTACCCCAAAATATTTCTCGTCATCATAAAATATTGGATTCCAGGGCATATAAGAAATCCAATTATAAATCGGTCTAGGTAAATTAAAAGGGACTTGAATTATTTGGAAATATTTACCAGGAATTTTATCTAAACAAATTTTATCAACTGAAAATAGGTTGTTCTCTATATTACTTAAAAACAATGCTGGTTCTATTCTAAAATAAATGTGATTCATAAGATAGTCATAAGCATCTTTGTGGATTTTGCTTAATTCCCGATTTCTAATAATATCTTTTAATAATTTTTCAGATTCTCTAAGATTATTAACGAAATTTTTTATTTTATTTTTTAATTTATTTTTTTCAGAAACAGGATCAGGACCACAATCCCAATCCGAGTTTCTACTACATAAATCAAAATACTCTATATGGTCGACCAATCTTGCAGGATTGTTTTCATATCCATTGCCAAGTTCTTCGAATGCCTTTCTAACATAAACTCTAGGAATCACTAATAGAGATGATAAATAAGCGGGGTGATCTTTATCTTTGGAAATTAAAATAAATCTCTTTAATGCTTCTTGAAAGTTATTTTTATAAAAAAAATAACTTGCTATTTGGTAATCTCTTAATTTTCTAATTAAAAGAGGATATTCGGTATTTAGCTGTGATGGAGGATTGCAAGCATTAAAAACTTCATCTTGTCCCTTAATCCATTCTAATATATAGGATAATTTTGATGCTTCGTCGGATTTCGAAAAGTTATCTTTTTTAAATACAGATTTAATTTTATTTAATAAATCAGCTAACAAAATAAACAATTTATTTATAAAAGAAGGATTTGTAGGTATTTTATTATCTATCTGATAAGTTTTTAGAAGATAAGATAGTGTTTCATAAGCGTTTCTATATGCGTCCGGATATATATTCGGATAATTTTCATTAAATCTACATTTTTTTTCATTAGAAATAGATGGCAATTTTATTTTATTATTTAATCCCATTTTAATAGCACGTAGGATTACTTTAGATCTTAACTCATTCCATAATGCTTCATAATCTACTTCTTTTGTTGATAGACTTTCTCGTGTTTCACAAGAAACTTCAATTTTTTTATTTTTACCCAATAAATAAGCTATTGCTAAATGGCGTGGGTAATAAGAGTGCAAAAAAATTAAATCCTTAGAAGGGGTATATTCGAATGACTCATAATAAAATCTTTTACCAAAAACAAGCTCAGGTGCACATGCTAATGCTATATTGTTAAATAAAATTAAAATTACAATGAATGATCCAACCAAAGAAGGAATACTTTGCTTCATTTTGGATAATTATAATAAAAAAAACATTAAGAATCCAAAATATTATTGATATTAAATTTTTAATTTAAATTCAATTTTTTTATCAAAAAAATAAATTTTTTTAGATTTTCTAAATTTAAACCCCATATGTAAATCTTATTGAAAACGATATTATTTCCATCTAAAGATAAATTTTTTAAATCATCGATGATAATACCTACGCTCCTTTTACATAATGGGGAAATTTTTTCTTCTTTTAATAAGAATGTCAATCCCAAATTACCATTCTTAGAATAAAGCATAGGCACTATCTCGTCTAAATTTAAATTTGTTAAAAAATTATTGTCATAACACCAAGATGGTGCAATATTTAATGATATAATTTTATTAGCAAGAAGCTTTTTTAGATTTTTCGTCACTTTATAAACAAATTTTTTTTCGTAATTTCTAAAATCAAAATCAATTTGGCATCCTATGATATTACTGAATTCCCTCCATTTATTTTGAGCACAAATGTTATAAATATATTGAGTCAATATTTTTTCATATCTTCTTTGTTTAAAATAAAAAACAAACTTTCTTTCTTTGTTGATTATTCTTATTACTAATATAACTGGATGCTTATAGTAGATAGATGGTAGCGCAGGAAAATGCAAATTAGGATAAAATTTTACTTCATCTTTTTCTATTATGAGCGTTCCTACTAAATAGGCGAATTCTAGATTCCTAAGTTTTTTTTCGTCATAATAACTCAATGAAGATAAATCTATATGTCTATCCCATAACCAAATAACTATTGAGGGTTGAATTTTACCCTTTAAAAGGAATTTATTATTTGAAAATATATTAGAAGCCTTTTTGCAACTAGCAACATTTAAGATAAAAACTATGCTTAATAACAAACAAAAATAATTTAAATTTAAGTATTTAAAATTTATATTGAGATTTTTTAAAAAACTTATTAACATTTTTTATTTCATTATAATTTTATATCCTCTTTTGTTTTTTTATGCATCTTAATTTATTTAATTTTAAAATAATACCGTCGTAAATTCTTTATAAATTTTTCAAAATTTTTAGAGAATATTAACTTTATGTTTTCTTAAAAAATTAAGAAATTTATTTTACTATTTTAATCTTATTTATTTTCGGCAATTTAAACTAAATATCTAAACTATCATTTTTAAGTTTCAGAAAAAAGATGAAAGTGAAAATGAAAACAGATTGCTTACCGTCTTTACCACTGGCATGAAGAAAGTTAACGCCAGAAGTCTTAATTTTTTGTATAATAGGGATAATTTTTACAACTTTTATCATCTTACATAAGATACTCCAGGAATATTATATAAATCTTTATAATGTTTTTTAAGAATAATTAAAATGTGTTCGTAAATTTCAATTTTTTGGTAAAAAACGAATTACATTTTTATCTTCATAAATTATTTTTATTGATTCTTCTTTTTAGCTTATTATCTTACAAAAAACGCAATTTTTTATTTGCTCCGCAAAGTTGAATTTGTTCAAACCTTAGAAAACCTTATCAACCAAACCTCTTAGCAAACAAAATTGATGATAATGAAGGTAATAAAAGTGTTGAAAATTTTATATTAAAGATATTCTTTAAGATATTCAATCGTAAGTTCTGCTTGAGCTAAAATTGTTTTTAAAGTCTTTAATCTTTTTTTAATCCCTCTAAATAACAATAAATAGCATCTTCAACCATCTTTTTTGCTTCTTCTAAATCTTTTCCTTCAGTTACAAGCCCAGGTAAAGCAGGAACAATAATTGTATATCCACCATCTTCATTTTTCTCAAAAATAGCTGTATATTGTAGCAATTTCTTTTTCATAAAAGAATTATAACATAAAATTTGCGAACAAAAAGATAAAATTTTATCATGAACCAAGTCCGCAGGAAGTGACGCATATTCCACAGCCAATACACTTATTCTCGCCTATCACAGGATTCCACTGAATTTGTTCCCGATCTACGCCTTGGATTTTGGCGAATTTTGGGTCTTGTTTTTATTGTTCGTCTATAGTTTTGTTTAAAAATTATTTTAATTAACTAGATGGCTATCCCAAAATAAATCAGAATATATTTGAGCGAAACATAAAGAAAGAGCAAGCCAAACAATACTTTTAGGGCATTCGGCTTGAATTTCGCTGTCAATTTGGCGCCATAAATCGCGCCTATCAATGCTCCGATTCCCAATGTAATGGCCGCCGGAATATTGACTACTCCCTGATATATTTTGAACATTGCTCCTACCAGGGCAATCCAGACGAAACTGGCCATTGAAGTGCCAATCGCTAATTTTACCGGAGCGCTAAGAAAATAAATAAACGAGGGCACAAGAGCGTAACCGCCGCCCAAACCGATAATGCCCGTTAAAAAACCGATAGAAAAACCGAGAATGCTTTTTGTTGTTTTTGTTCCCGGTATTTGATTTTCAGCTGGATTTTTTGGACCTCGGCCTAACAATCCTTCATACATCATACGGAACGATACTACCAAGAAAACAAAACCCAAAATAAGGTCCAGAAGATCTCCATAGTTTTTTATGTAGCCAAAAACAATTGAGCCGATAATTACTCCCAAAACTCCGCTTATGCCAACTATCCAAGAAGTTTTTTTGTCTACATTTCCCATTTTGATATGCTGGTAGGCGCCGGAGGCGGCCGTGAAAACCACAGCGGTCAAAGTTGTGCCGACCGCGATGGCCGGGTTAAAATGGAAACCAAAACGAATTACCGGCATCATTAAAGCGCATCCGCCTGTGCCTAAAAGTCCACCGATAATGCCGGCTAATAAACCAGTGATAAGATAGATTAAGTAAGTCATATTTTTATTGTTTGTTAATGATTAATAATTTTTTATTTTGTTATATTGAACAATAAATTTTGTCGACCTCAAAAATTATTGTTTTCCCTTAAAATATTAATAATAATAAAGCAATTATTCCTAAAATTGCCCAGACAGAATTTTTTTCAGAATCATCAGCCAGATGATTACCAAAACGAAAATTAACCATGCTTGCTGGTAAAGCAGGAACAATAATTGTATATCCACCATCTTCATTTTTCTCAAAAATAGCTGTATATTGTAGCAATTTCTTTTTCATAAAAGAATTATAAACTAAACTTAAGTTAAAATTAAAGAAGAAAATATGGAAAAATTATTAA
>JAGDWU010000100.1 GCA_023256115.1 Candidatus Aenigmatarchaeota archaeon
ATTTTTCTCTCTTTTAAGAACGATTTTTTATCTTGTTATTTTTAAATTTGTTAGTTCTTCTAAATATTTTTTCCCGCTACCATCTAAAAAATATTTTCTAGCTGGTTCTAATATTTCTATTAAATAGTTTGCAACAGCATTTTTTAAATCAAGCGGATGAATTTCCCCTTTTATATAATCATTTTCAAAATCTTCTAATTTTTCATAAGTTTTTTTAGTTCCTTTTTTTAAATTTTCTATTTCCAATTTTCTATTTTTTCTTTCTAAATATGGAAAAATTATGTATTTTAATAATTCAATAATAGGATTAAATTCAATTTCATTTGGCGGACAAAATGCTTTCATAATTTTTCTTTTAATTTCTTCTTCCGAATCATGAATAAAAATAGCACTTTCTGGTTTAGATTTAGACATTTTTATTTCAATTATACTCTCTTCGAATAATTCCCTATTTCCAGTTCTTTTTGCTTCTAATATTTTTTTTCTTTGCTCTTCTGTTATATGCATCCCTAGTAATAAATGATGATGAACAGCAACTGGTTTATAACCGAAATCTTTCCAGACTTCTAAAGCTATTACATGTGCCTTTCTTTGATCTAATCCACCGTGCGGTAAATTAACTTTTAAACTAAAAATATCAGCAACTTGCATCGGAACATAAATTAATTGAGCAAAATTAATTTCTTCTCCTTTTTTTCTACCCATTATTGTTACGCTTCTTCTAGCTCTAGATAATGTCATTCCCATTGAAACTTTAAGAACATTTTCTAAATATTCTAAACCAAGTTTTTCATATAATTCTGAGCCCAAAACGAAAGAAACCTTTTCAGCATCTCCACCAACGCACTTAAGAGAAATTTTTAAAGCTTCTTTAAAATAACCGCCAGCAACTTTTCTTATAACAGAAAGATCTCCGCCTAGCTTTTTATTTATCCAAGAATGATAATCAGCTAAGAATATAATAGTTTCAATCCCAGCCTTTTGAAAATCAGCTACTTTTTGCATGCATATTAAGCCAGTACCTAAGTGGACAAAACCAGAAATTTCATATCCAATATAATGTCTAAGTTTTATTTTTTGATTTATATATTCTTTTAATCTTTCTTCTGTTAATATTTCTTCTGTTGGAGGTTTTTTAATAAGTTCTAAAATTTCCATAAACTATTTGTTTTGTATGAATATATTTTAATAAAGCTCAGATGCCCCCGGCGGGATTTGAACCCGCGACCTCCTGCTCTCTCAAAAATAGGAGGCAGGCGCTCTTCCAAGCTGAGCTACGGGGGCCATAATTTTCTAAACCAGACATCAAAATATTATGCCTTTGAGAGAATTAGATGAAATAGTAAGAGAAATAAAAGAGGGAAAAATTTAAAAATATTTCAACTAAATGCGGGGGGTGGGATTTGAACCCACGAAGGCCTACGCCACTGGGACCTCAACCCAGCGCCCTCGGCCAGGCTAGGCGACCCCCGCATTAAATTCTTTGCAAAATAGCTTTTCTTGCTGTTTTCTTTTTCCCATCTATAAAATAACTCATTTTTGGGGATTTAAATTTCGCTTCTCCCTTTATTTCAATTTTCGGTTTTAAATTATAAAATATTATAACTTCTTCTTTTGGTTCTAATTTGCTAAATCTCCAAATTAATTTTGTATATCCTTTTACTTTTTCCTTTATTGGCTCTAAAGAGAAATTAAAAACTTCAAATAGATTTGGAACCGAATCTACAATTTCGACATTTTTAATTCTTTTATTTGTATTATTCTTTGCTATTATTGTAATTTTATAAATATCTTTTTGAAATGCCGATTTCTTTAATATAGTTGGTTGAAAGTAATACCAAATTATAAACATTATGATTACAAATAATATAGCTGAATATAAAAGTATAAAACCCCAATTAATTTCGTATTCTATATAAATTTTTTCTAGCGGCTTCAAATTTTCTACTTTAAAAACAAAATATGTTTTACCATCTATTTTTTCTATAGAAAAGTTGCTGTATTTAATACTAGTAAAATAAATTAATAAAGGATTAGATGCTTCGGTTATATTAAAAGATTCGATTGTGTTACCATTGTTAAAAACTTCGATTAAAATTTTAAACTTTAAAAATTCTGCTATTACTTTTTTATTTATTTCGATTGATTTGAATTCTTTTAAAGTTAAAGGAATGTAAGAATTAAATAGAACATAATCTCCTTCTAATATTTTAACATTTAAAAAATAGTTTCCTGGTAAGGCTGTTTTTGGTAAAGAAAATTTATGCGTATATTTATAAGTATTTCCTGGTAAAATAGGCGGAATTATATCTTCTTTTTTATACACATTTTCTATTTCAAATATTATTTTTAGAGGTTGGGAAATTTCTTTTCTTAAGTTTTCTAAAGTTATTTCAATTTCATTTTCCTCTTCAGGATTAATCTCTTTTTTCAAAAGTTTATACTCTTTTACTACAATATCTTCTTTTCCAATAAATGTTAATACTATTTCAAATTTTTCATATTTAGAATCAAAAAATGCATAAATTTCAAATTTTATACTTGAAGTTCTCCTGAAATCTTCAGGTACTGTAACTATTAAATTTACAGTTTTCTCTTGAATGGGTTCAACTTCTATTTCAGATTTATCAAAATATAAACTTATTCCGCGAATATATGGCGGAAAAATACTTAAGTGAATTGTTTTTTTAGTTGGAAATGTATGAAATATTTTTATTGGTATTTCATATTTATTTCCAGCATAAAGAGGTGGAACTGGCTCTACTCTAATTTCTAACATTTCTGGTGGTTTAGGAGTAACAGCAAATATTAATTTAATACTTATTTGAAAAAAAATTAATAAAATTGTTATTATGACTAATCTCCTCATTTATTAATTTAAAAATTAAAAATATATTTATTCCAATTTTTTTCCATACTTTTCATAAAATGTTATTGAACTTAAACTTTTTCTTTCTGGTTTTTCTGGCTGTTCTGCTGGATAGCCAACTGTTATAATTTCTACTGGGATAACATTTTCTGGCAGTTCTAATATTTGCTTTATTTTTTCATCATCAAATGCTGCAACCACACAAGTTCCTAGTTTTAATTCAGTTGCTTGTAATAAAATATTTTGAGCTGCATGAGCACAATCTAAATAAGCATACATTTTTTTACCCCTTTCGCCATAAAAGCTTTCTATTTCATCTAAATCTGCACATATCACAATATAACAAGATGCATCTTTCATCCATAGCTGATCATAACAAGCCTTTGCAATTTTTTCTTTTTGCTTTTCATCTTCAACAATTATAAATCTCCATTCTTGAACATTTCCAGCGCAAGGAGCATTAATTGCAGCTTCTAACAATAAGCCAATAATATTTTTATCGATTTTTTTCTTTTCATATTTCCTTATACTTCTTCTTTTTTGTATTGCTTCATACACTTCCATAAATTAAATATTATGAAAAAGAGTTGTGGTGCAATAATTTTTTATAGAGAAAATTCAAAAATTTTGTTCTTATTGTTAAAATATCCTAATTACTGGGGTTTTCCAAAAGGTGAAAGTGAAAAAAATGAAAGCGAAATCGAAACTGCAAAAAGAGAAATAAAAGAAGAAACTGGATTGGATGTTAATTTTATATTTGGTTTTAGACATGAACATGAATATAGCTATTATTTGAAAGGTAAATTAATAACAAAAAAAGCAATATTATTTTTAGCAGAAAGCAAAACAAAAGATGTAAAAATTTCTTGGGAGCATGAAGATTATAAATGGTTAGATTATGAAAACGCTTTAAAATTATTAACATATGAAAAAGATAAGGAAGCTTTAAAAAAAGCATATGAATATTTAAAAAATGTTTTACGAATTAGCATTTAACTTTACAGTAAGTTTGCTAGAAAAATATAGTTATCCAACAGTTTTTATTTTATCTTTTTTAGAAATAATTTTTACTCCGCTGCCAAGCGAAATAGTATTACCTTTAGCTGGTTATGTTGCTTACAAAAATAATAGTTTAACAACTTTAATTTTATCAATATTTTTAAGCTCTTTAGGTTCAACTTTAGGGAGTTTTGTTTTATACTACATTGGAAAAGTTTCCAGAGGTTTTTTCTTTAAATATGGAAAATATTTTTTTATTTCTCAAACTAAATTGCTAAAAGCACAAAAATTTTTTCTTGAATATAAAGAAGCTGTTTTAATAATTGGTAGGTTTGTTCCAGGAATAAGAAGTTTAGTAGCAATTCCTGCTGGTATTTTTGAAGTGGATAAAAAAATTTTTTTCATTTACTCTTTTATTGCATTTTCCATTTGGAGTTCTATTTTAATTTTGATTGGATACTTTTTAGGAGATAAATGGATTGAAAGTTTAAAATATTCAAATCAAATTGATATAATTGGAATAATAATTTTTATTTCATTTATTTTGTATTACATAAGAGAAAGCAAAAAACCTGCTTATAAAAGGAGAATTTCTAAAAAATTATTATGATAACTTTTTTAGCAATAAAAACTAGAAAATATTTTAACTTTCTTAAAGACCAATTGAAAAAAGCCGGAATAAAAAAAGGTTTAATTCCATATTTAGAAGAGTTTTACCAATCTTTTTTTATTACTCTTTTTCTTTCTATTTTTTTATTTTTACTTCCAAACTTTTTATCGCTTCCTAAATCTTATGTTTTGATTTTTAAAATCCTTGCCTTATTATTACCTTTAGTTGCAATTCTTTATTACATTTTAGGACCCACTTTTATTATAAAATCAAAAGAGAAAAAAATAAGTAATACTTTACCGTTTGCCTTAATTCATATTTCTTCTATTGCAGAAAGTGGAATTGCTCCACACTTAATTTTCAAAATTTTATCTAATTTTAAAGAATATGAAGAACTTGCAGATGAAATAAAGAAAATTAATGATAAAATAGAAATATATGGTAAGGATTTATTAACAGCATTAAAAGAAGTTGCAAGAGATACTCCATCTAAATCTTTCAAAAAATTTTTAAATAGTTTAATAACAACAATAGAAAGCGGCGGCGATATAAAAGGTTTTTTAAAAGTTTATAGCGAGCAAGCTTTATTTGAATGGAGACTTGCAAGAGAGGAATTTTTACAAAAATTAGGTACATTTAGTGAAATTTATGTTGGAGTTTTGGTTCTTTCGCCTTTAGTTATTGTTGCTTTACTTATCTTTATGAACTTTATTCATCCAAATATTGGTGGTTTAAGCATTATGGAGCTTATGAAACTTTGCATTTATGCTTTAATTCCATTGCTTAATATAATATTCTTAGCTATAGTTAAAGGATTTGAAGTTGAAATATGATAGAATTTATAGAAGAAAAGATTTATTTAATAATTTTCAGTTTATTTCTTATAATTTTTGCAATTTTGATAGGATTTTTTATTAAAGAAGAGCTAATAGTAAATTTAATTAGAATATTGATTTTTGCTAGCATATTTTTTTCATTTTTTATTGATAAATTAATTGAAAATATTAGAATAAAAGAAATGGAAGAAAAGTTTAGTTCGTTTTTAGGAGATTTGGCTCAAAGCATTAGAGGCGGAATGAGTTTGCCAGTTGCATTAAGAAATTTGAGAAATAATGACTATGGAATACTTAATCCTTTAATTAAAAAATTATCAAGCCAAATTGATATTGGAATACCATTTGATAAAGCTTTGATAAAATTTGCAGATAAAACAAAATCAAAGCTAATAAAAACAACTTGCATTGTTATAATAGAATCATTAAAAGCTGGCGGCGAAGTTGCAAGCATTGTAGATGCAATGTCAAAATCTATGTTAGAAGTTGAAAAATTAAGAAAAGAAAGAAAAATGATATTAGGTAGAACTGTTACTGAAGAATAT
>JAGDWU010000068.1 GCA_023256115.1 Candidatus Aenigmatarchaeota archaeon
GCTTAGAAGCAGGCGCAAAATTATTGAATTTTTGTATAAATTCAAAAATCGATGAAATTTCAATTTTTGATGTAAAAGATTTAGATGTTGAAAAATTATTTTTAGGATTTTTTTTAGCTGCATATGAATTTAGAAAATATAAAAAAGAAAAAGAATAGGAAATAAGAATTTATACAAATGTAGAGAAAAACATAATAGAAAAAGTAGAAAAAATTAGAGACGCTGTTTTTTTAGCTAGAGATTTAGGAAACGAACCAGCAAACATTTTGAATCCAGTAACTTTTGCAGAAAGGGTTGTTGAAATTTTTAGCAATTATAAAAATGTTATTGTTGAAGTTTTAAATGAAAGAGATTTGGAAAGAGAAAAGTTAAATGCTATTTTAGCAATAGGAAATTCAAGTGTAAACAAACCAAGATTAATAGTCATAAAATATTTGCCAAAAAAAGATGAAAAACCAATAGTTTTAATTGGTAAAGGAGTTTGTTTTGATGCTGGCGGGTTAGATATAAAGCCTGCAGAATATATGATAGATATGAAGTCCGATAAAAGTGGTGCAGCTAATGTCGTTGCAATAATTAAACTGCTTGCTGATTTTAACGTACAAAAAAATGTAATCGGAATTTTACCATTAGTTGAAAATGTTATAAGCGAAAGAGCAACAAAACCTAGTGATATAATAAAAATTGGAGATAAAACTGTAGAAATTGTTAGCACAGATGCAGAAGGTAGATTAATAATAGCAGATGCTATTGAATATTCAAAAAGGTTTAATCCAAGCTTATACATAATTTTAGCAACATTAACAGGAGCTCAAATTGTTGCGCTAGGCTATAAAATTGCAGCTCTTTATACAAATGATAAAGAAATAAGAAAAAAGATTATGAAAATATCAAGAGAAGAAAAAGAATTTGTTTGGCCAATGCCATTACCAAAGTTCTATAAAAAATTAATAAAAGGGGATTCAACAGATTTGAAAAATTTACCATCTATAAATTCTAAAGAAGCAGGAAGCATTATAGGTGCATTATTCATAAGAGAATTCATTGGAAATAATAAATTTGTTTATTTAGATATTGCAGGCCCAGCAATTTACCCTAAAGATGAATTATGGATAAAAAAAGGTGCTAGCGGATTTGGGGTAAGATTAATAGCAAATTTAATACAATCTTTGAGTTAAACTCAAATTGCAAATTAAATTGGTTGCTGTTAATATTATGGAGGTTATAACTTATGATAAAATTGTTGTTGATACAAGTATTTTAATAGATAAATTTATTTCTAAAAATCCTGACAAATTTCCAAATTTAAAAGAAATAGTGATTCCAATAGCAGTTTTAGATGAATTGCAAAATCAAGCATCTAAGGGTAAAAAAATTGGATTTGAAGGATTAGAGGAAATAAAAAAATTAAAAGAAAAATATAATATAACTTTTTCTGGTGAAAGGCCAAGTTTAGAAGACATAAAATTAGCTAAAAGCGGAAGAATAGATGCAATAATAAGAGATGTTGCAAAAAAGCTTAATTTACCTTTAATTACTAGCGATTATGTTCAAGCTTTAGTTGGCGAAGCAGAAGGGGTAAAAGTTATATATATTGCACCAGAAGTAAAAGAACCAAGTTTTTTAAAGTATTTTGATAATGAAACAATGAGCGTTCATTTAAAAGAAAATTCTTATCCTTTTGCAAAAAAAGGAAAACCAGGAAATTTTAAGCTTGTAAAAATTGAAGATAGAACATTATCAAGAGACGAATTAGAAGAAATGATAAAAGAAATTGTTGAATTTGCTAGACAAGATGAAAAATCTTCATTTGAAATTGTAAAAGATAGCGTATTAATAATTCAAATGCGAGAATATAGAATTGCAATTGTTAAACCACCAATTTCAGATGGAATTGAAATTACAATAGTTAAACCAATTGTAAAGCTTTCATTAGAAGATTATAAATTAAGCGAGAAATTATTAAAAAGATTAGAAGAAAGGGCAGAAGGTATAATTATTTGCGGCCCACCTGGCTCTGGAAAATCAACTTTTTGCGCATCTTTAGTTGAATTTTATTTAAAAAAAGGAAAAATAGTTAAAACATTAGAAAGTCCAAGAGATTTAATTGTGCCAGAGGAAGTTACTCAATATACTAAATTAGAAGGGTCTTTTGAAAAAACTGCAGACATTTTGCTTTTAGTTAGACCAGATTATACTGCTTTTGACGAAATTAGAAGAACAAAAGATTTTGAAGTTTTTGCAGATTTAAGATTAGCTGGAATTGGAATGATTGGAGTTGTTCATGCTTCTAGTCCGTTAGATGCAATTCAAAGATTTTTATCAAGATATGAACTTGGAATGTTGCCGCATATTGTTGATACAATAATTTTTATTAAAGACGGGGAAATAAAAAAAGTTTTAACATTAAGTATAAAAGTAAAAGTTCCAACTGGCATGACAGAAGAAGATTTAGCTAGGCCTGTTGTGGAAGTTAGAGATTTGGAAACTGGTGAATTAGAATATGAAATTTATACATATGGCGAGGAAAATGTAGTTGTTCCAATAAAAAAAGAAAAGAAAAGTGCAATTTATGAATTAGCAAAAGAAAAAATAAAAGAAAAATTTGAAAAATATGATAAAAATGTTGAAATTGATATAGTTAGCGATAATAAAATAATTGTTAAAGTTGATAATTCTGTTTTACCAAGAATAATTGGTAAAAAAGGTGAAAGAATAAAAAGATTAGAAAAAGAGCTTGGATTAAGCATTGAAGTTGTTCCAAAAATAAGATCATTTGGAAGTGAAGTAGAATTTATAGTTAGCGAGAGCGGAAATTCATTAGAATTTAGATTTTTAAAAGATGTAGCAGGAAAAAGAATTGGATTTTATCATAACGATAAATTTTTGTTTTCAGCAATTGTTGGAAAAAATAATAGAATAAAAATAACAAAAGATTCTGAAGTTGGACAAGAGATAATAAAACTTTTAGTAAAAAAAGAAAAAATTAGAGCATTTTTGCAATAAATATTTAAGTTGTTTATATTATAATGGAAAAAAAGAAAATTAAATTGAATATATGGTTTATAACAACACTTTTATTTTTAGGTCTATCTACGTACCTTTTTATTTTTGGTAGGCCAACAGGGTTTTTTGTGTTTACTCAACAAGATATAGGAAAAAAAGTCGTTGATTATATAAATAAATATTTGGTAAGGGAAGGAGAGGTTAAATTGATAAAAGTAGATGATAAGGGAGAATACTATGAAATTGTTACAGAGTATAATGGAAGAGAAATTCCTGTTTATGCAACAAAAAGCGGAAAATATTTAATTATAGGAAGTTTGTTCGATTTGGAAAAACCTTTTGAATATGAAGAACAAAGACAACAAGAAAGAAAAGAAATCCCAAAAACAGAAAAACCAACTGTTAAACTATTCATAATGTCTTACTGTCCTTTTGGTTTGCAAGCTGTTAAAGCATTATTGCCAGTAATAGATTTATTAAAAGATAAAGCAAATTTTGAATTGCACCATGTTTATTATGTAATGCATGGAGATAAAGAATTATATGAAAATTTAAGGCAACATTGCATTCAAAGATTGTATAATAAAAAAATTTGGGAATATATGAAGTGCTTCGTTAAAGATGGTAACTATGAGAAATGCTTAAGCGAATTAAATTTAGATAAAGTTAAAATTGAAAATTGTATGAAAGATTTAGAAAAAGAAGTTGACAAATCCCAAAGATATCCAATATTAAACTTTGAACTAGAAGAAAATAAAAAATATAACGTGCAAGGTTCCCCAACATTAATTATAAATGATGTTGAAGTTTCAGCTGAAAGAAGTCCTGAAGGATTTAAAAAAGTGATTTGTGAAGCATTTATAACAAAGCCAACAGAATGTAATCAATCATTATCTACAGAAATAATGAGCCCTGGCTTTGGATATTCGAAATCTTCTACTTCTCAAGGAACTTGTTAATTAATTTTTCTTTATCTAATTTCCTTTGGCAATCTCTACACAAAACTTTCATTTCAGCCTTTCCTTTAACTTTTATAAAAGTTCCAAAATTTTTTTGTTCTATAATTTCTATTTTTCCATCTTCAATTTTAAATTTTCCAACTTCCTTTTTACAAATTAAACATTTATTATCAACTTTTTTCCATTTTCTAACCATTATATAAGCTCTAGCTCATAATTTTTAGTTTCCTTTTTCCATTCGCTTACTATATCAATATCTGCACCACCAAGATTTCCTTCAAATTTATCAATTTTAACTAATGCAGGCAATCTAATTGCCGGCCCAATTATTATTGCTTCTCCAACATTTAAAGATGGTAAATGCCTAATTAAATCATCTGTTAATAATTCACTACAAGCTTGGATATATTTTTGATCGTTTGGTTCAACAATTTTTAATATAATCATATTATTGCATTGGCTTAATGCATCTGAATTTAATGCTTTTGGTCTTTGTGAAACTAAACATAAACCAATTCCAAATTTTCTTCCCTCTCTTGCAATTCTAGAAACGTAATAACAACTTAATGTTTCTCTTTCCTTTGGAACTAAAATATGTGCTTCTTCCAAAACAATAAAAATTGGTTTTAAAGTCTTTTCTTTAATTTTCATTGATTTCCATTCGTATAATATATTTCTTAAAGTATGGCTAACAATAATATCTGCAAAATCTTCATCTAAATCACCTAAATCAATTATATTTATTCTTTTTTCTTTTATCCTTTCAGTAATTTTTGAAATTTCAAAATCTAAAATTTCTTTATATCTTGCTAAAAAATCTTCAAGCTTTGCAATTACTTTATAAATTGAATTTCTTGTAGATGAGTCAATTTCTTTGCTTCTTGCCTCTTTTTCTAGAATTTCAATGACTCTATCAAAAAATTCTTCTATTTCAACTTTAATTTTTAATTCTTTTATTTCTTTTATTGCTTTATTCCATGCTCTTCTTAAATATCTTTCTTGAACATATGCTTCCTCGCTAACTTTAATTAATTTAGCTACTTCTAATGCATCTAAATATAATGGATTTAATTTTGTTGGAATTATATTTTTATTTGGCAAATCACTTTTAACATATTCGCTATGCATATCAAAAATTAATATTGTTCCGCCGAGCTCATTAATTCTTGAAGATAGTATTGCAACAGTGTTTGATTTTCCTGCGCCAGTAATTGATAAAATTGCTAAATGTCTTGAAACTAATTTATTTACATCTAAATAAACTTCAACATTTTCATTTGTTAGCAATTTACCAATTTTAATGCTTTTTTCACTTTTTCCAAATATTTTATCTAAAATTTCTTTGTTTGCAATTTTTACTTTTGTTCCTGGCGGTGGCGGAATTTTTGGGATTTCTAAATTTTCAACATTTCCAAGAATTTTTATTTTTCCTCTAATATATGTTTCTTCTCCAAGCTCAATTATTTTTTCAATAGCTTCCTCGTTTAATAAATCTTCATTTATAAATGGATTAAATCTTATTAAATTTTCTATTATTCCCAAAACTTTTTGATTTTCATATTCTAAAATGACATATTCCCCAATTTTAGGCATTTTTGTAGATATAAAGGTTACATAATTGCTACTTAGCTCGCCTACACATACCCCAATTTCCATAAGTTTTTAAAAAAGATAATTATTATGGTTAAGAAACATCTTGCATTTATTTTGTTTTTTGTGTTATTTTTAAAATTTTCATTTTGTTTTGAAGTTATTGTAAATCCAATACAAAATATTTTTCCTTTTGATGCGCAAAATGTAACATTTAACATTACAGTTATTAACAATTCACAAGTAATAGATGCGAATGT
>JAGDWU010000028.1 GCA_023256115.1 Candidatus Aenigmatarchaeota archaeon
TCTGAACATCACTTCAAAATCTAAATTAACTCCAGCTTCTATCACTTGAGTAGAGACTACTATTAGTTTCCAGTCATTTTCTTGCTCGTTGTTTGGTTTATTGGAAAAAATATCTAATAAATATTTCACCCTCTCTATTTTAATTGCATCAATTAGATTCGCTGCCAAATACATAAGTTTAATCTTTTTTTCTCTGTTAAAACAGTTTAATATATCAACTTCTTTAATGAGTTTTAATTCCTCTTCCAAAATATCGGCAAATGTGCGGTCGTTCAATTTAATTTTCTCCATGGAGCTTATTATGTATGATTTATTATTTTCAATTTGTGTGTACTCATGACATCCTAATTCATTTTTTAAGTATACGAACAATTCTCTAGCTTCATTTACTTTATTACAAATTATACCTATTCTTTTTTCTTTACATTTTTTTACAAAATCCAACAAATATTTTTTGTATTTTTCCAAGTCTATTCCATTGTTTATTTTTATTCTGTATCTATTAAACATCTCGTAGTACTCTTTGTTCGTGTTTTGTGTAATATCCATTACATATTTAGAGTTTGAAAAAATTGGGGGTAGAGTAGCACTCATCATCACAATCCTTAACTTAAATCCCCTTTCTATTATCTTTTCTATCAATTTTTCAAATACGGGATAAAACTCGGAATCAAATGCTTGCCATTCGTCTAGTATCAAGCAGGAGTTTAAAATAAGTGGGAATTTTAAGAGGGAGTTTCTGTCAACAGCAAAAATAGAATTAAATACTTGGATGAATGTTGTTATCAGTATTGGAGAGATCTCGAAATTTATTAACTCACTATAATTTTCTTCTTTCTCCTCATATTCTAGAAAAGCTAAATGATGCAATTTTTTAACATTTTCTTTACCGAAAATATTTGTGAACTTTTGATCCACTTCTTCAATTATGTTTATAAATGGTAGAGAATAAATAATAGGAGTGTTGTGAAGTTTTGACAAGAAAAGTGCTATTTTAGTTCCAATAAAAGTTTTTCCTATTCCAGTGGGAAGAGATATCTTTATTATCCTTTTTTCATTATTATAATTTTGTTTAAATATTTCAATACACTTTTTATAACATTCTTTTCTAATTTTATCAATCTCCTCTTTAGGTTCAATTTTGGAAATATAATCTTCTAATTTTTTCTCCAATTCTTCATATGATTTTCTATTTGTTATTTTTTCCAAAATTTCTTCTATTTCTTTCTTCTCATAGTTGCTCGCACTTAGTCTATCAGAAAGCATAAAAACAGAGTACAAAAATAAAACGTCTATGTAGTCCTCTATTTGAGTAGGATATCTTAGTCTCATCTCCTTCATATTTTCTTCATATTTTTTCACTTTATCGATAAATTCTTCAATTTTATCAGCTACCTTTTCAAATTCCTTCGAGAATTCTTGAGAAAAAATACTTATTTCTTTCATAGTCAGAATAATCTTTTCTATTTTTTCCACTTCTCTCGGATTTTCTAGTTTTTCTATTATTTCTTCATATTTTTCCATTATATTTCCAAGAGGAGAATGATGCCATCTTATTATTGTTGATATAATTCTTTCTTCCTTTTTCTCTAAATTAAAGTTATTAGTAATCTCACAGAAAATCCTAAAGACAATCTCGCCATATATTGAATGAATAACATTTTTCCCAAGATTCTTTCTTATTATTTCTTGGTTTTCTTCAAGTAATTTGCCAACATCATGAAATAAAGCAATATATTTAATTAGTTTTTTGTATTTTTCTTTTTGATCTTGATTTAATGGTCCAAACTTCTCTATCAATATTTCTGAAATATCTATAATTTCTCTAATATGCTCTGTAAATTCTTTTTCAATGTGTGACCAATATTTTTTTTCCATGGTATTCCTTTTTGCTTGAGACTATTTCATTTAACTCAATATTTTATTTTAAGTTTTATTATTAAATATAATATATGAGTATACTTCTTTCCTTAGCTCAAATGGTTGAATGTCTCAAGGGAGATAAAAACCTGCAAGTAGAAGAAAAAATAAAGGAAGAACTAATTAGAGAAAGGATAGTAAAGCTTAGAAACTATCTCATAGTTATAATAAATGAAAAGGAAGAGGAGATCTACCTTCTTATTGAGGATGAAGATAGAGATGCAAGGTTAAACAAAGTAGTTGATGCATTCAAGAAATACAATATTATACCCAAATCTACTAAAGGAGGACATTTTAGTTTCCGTAATATAAAAGTAATAAGCAGAAAATTTTCTAAAAAATCTTCAAATTTTAATTTAGAGTTTGAGAAGCTAAAAGAAGATATTAAAAGAAAATTTAAGCTCGAACCTGAAAGAGCTGAAGATATAGTTAATAAAATTCGCTCGAAGATAGAAGAAAATAGGAAAATAGAAAGATTACTTATACTTTCTAAGCCGATCAAACAAGAGATAGACTTCTTGGAAATAAAGAATAGCGGAAAAAAAGGAAGATGTATGTTATGTGGTAAAGAAGGGTGGATAATTGAAAAAAGTTTATTCTCAGAGATATTTGTTTGGTTAGTTAAACCTGAGAAAAACATTTTTCCAATATATAATCATAATCGTGAGGAATACTGCAGCCATATAAAAATATGTGAGGAATGCGCTAAAATTATAAAAGCTAAGCTGGGATATTTTTCGTTAGATAGAAATTTTCTGAAGTTCTTTAAGTGGAGATTAAAAATTTTTCTCTCTGTCAATATGGATGAGTTGAAAAAAGGATTAATAGACGAGTTTGAGAGATTGAATAAAGGAGTGAATGAAAGCTTAGATAGTATAATAGAAGAATATTATTTGGGAAAAAATGATATTAAAGGAGAAAGTTTATTCTTAAATTTTTTGGTTTATGTTAAAGAACAAAATAAATTTGATATAATAGAATTAATAGAAGATATTCGACTTTCCAATTTAATAAATCTTTATAGAATTTTTAGAGATTTTAAGGACTCGAGGAATATTTCTGAAAAATATGTTTTAATAGGTAAGAACTCTATTCTATCTTTTCTTTCAGACGAGGCGGGGTATGATAAAGATATTATCCTCTCAATTTTAAAAAGACTTTTAAGATTAGAAAAAATAGACGACTCATTACTGCGGAGAGTATTTTCCACATTTAATAGATTATCTAAGAAAAAGTTTATAAGCGGAGATAGAAACGATTTAAGAGATAGAATAGTAGCTATAAGATTTTTGGAATACTACAATAAAAGGATCGAAAAATATTTAAATATTAATATTAAAAGATAAATTATGGATATGGAAGTTGAGAATTTTTTGACACTTATCGGAAAAATTGTAAGGAAAATAGATGAAGAGATGGAGAAGGAAGGAAAATCACCTATTGGAGAAAAGATTTTGAGTAAAGAAAATTTTACTGTTAGGGATGTTATATCGATAGTTAATAAAATTTCGGGAAGATTTTGTCTATATCTAGATGAGAATGAAAAGAAGCAATTTATCATGAATGAATTACCTAAAAATTTGTGGGAAGATTTAAATAAGCTTGAAAAAGATAAAAAGATAAAATTTTATATATTTTTAGGATATTTGATGGGTAATAAACATGGATGAGAAAAAACAAAATCAGTCAACTTCGGTGAAGAGAAGAGGAATTGTATATATTTATGGGTTTGAATGGTGTAATCCTAATGGTGATCCAAGCTTTGATAATGAACCAAGAATGTTTAATGATAGATTATTTATAAGTGATGTATTTCTTAAGAGAAGAATTAGGGATTATGTTGCTTCAAAAGGATATGAAATTTTCATAAAAGAAATTATTGATGAGAAAGGCAATAGACGAACCCCAGAAAAAAGATTGTTAGAATTACTCGGTAAAGATAAAATAGGGGATACAGAATACAAGAATGTTAAAGAAGAAATTTTAAAAAAATGTTGGGATTTACGAGTTTTCGGATGTTTAATTCCTTTACCAGGAAAGGAAAAGGAAGAAAAGGGGAAATCTATAAGATCTATTGGTCCTGTCCAAGTAAGTTTTGGTGTTTCTCTTAATAGTGTAGAAAAGTTTGATGTGAGTATTACTAATGTGATGGCTTCAACAGAAGAAAGAAAAAAAGGAGGAGCAATTGGAAAGAAATATGTAGTCCCCATAGCTATTGTAGAGCATTTTATCTTCGTGAATGATATAACTGCTCAAGAGACACATATGAGTGAAGAGGATTACAATTTACTTATAGAAGCTCTAAAGAATCTTAAAATGGCACCAACCGTCAGTACATCTTCAAAAAATGTCACACCACTTTTGATAATAGAAATAGAATATAATCAAGATAAATATCTAAATCCATTTGGAATAGTCAGAGTATTCGAGAAAAAAGATGAAAATAAAGAGGTAGTATCTCTAAGAGGATTTGAAATAGATATATCACAGCTAGTTGAATTATTAAACTCAGAGAAGGATGTTGTTAAAGAATTTAAGATTTATGTAAAAGCCGAATTTAAGGAAATTATTAAAGGTTTAGAGAGAAAAGAATTAAAAGAAAAAATATCTTACTTTTAATCTTTTTTGGTAGATAATATGGAACTTTTGATGAAGATCAATGTTAAAACTTTCTCATATCGACATCCACTATTTTTAACTTCATCTCCACTTCTCGAAATTCCTCCACCGACAGCTCTATTGGGGCTTCTTGCATCTATTTTAGGTATAGGTTGTAACGATGTAAAAGAGAATAGAAAAATGATTAAAAAAGAAATTCAAGACAAATTGGAAAAAATCGAAATATATATACCTAGGAATATTAAATCAAAAGAGTTAGGCTTAATGAGATTTAATGTAGATGTGGGAAAACAAAAAGAAAATTGGTTCACTCCCGTAACATATACGTATCTAATAGACTATGTTTTTTATATAAAACTTTTTTTCAAGAATGTTGAGTTAATGGAGAAAGTTAAAGAAAGTATAATAAAAAAAGAAAGTAAGTTTACTCCTTACCTTGGTTCTTCCGAAAATCTTATTAATGAAATCTGTATTGTTGATGAAAAAGATTTACCGAAAGATTTTCTTTTTGTCAAAAAATTAGAAGATGTTGAAGAAATAGATAAGAAAAGAGGATTAATAAGAATTAAGTTGCCGGGTAGATATAATGATGATGGAGAATGGGAAATAGAAGAGTATGTTATACTATTTCCTTAACTCTTAACTTACTTTGATAAAAATTTATAAGATCTAAATCCTAAACTATTTCTTTTCTGAATCCACAATCACTCCGAACTTTATCCTAATATTTTCTCACTTTTAAAACTAAATAATTTGATAAATCTTTTTTACTCAATTCTATCGCGTTTCTTTATGTTTTTAATATTATTGATGCTAATCTTATGTTAATATCCTCATACAGATTAAGACATTCCTAGATAGTTTCCTAATACTTTTCTTCCGACTTTTTTAAAATATCTCTTATCTTTTATAAATAGAAATTTCCCATATTTTAGAACTTTAAATTGAATGTAAAGAGGTAGCCCGCAAAAATTAACAATATTAAACTTATCTGAAGAAAAGCTTGCTATCTCTGCTTCTATTTTTTATCAGGATTTTTAATTATAACTGCTAAATCTATGTCTACAATGATTTTGCTTTACCTTTTACGTAAGATCCAAATAAAATAATAGCAGCTACTTTAGGATATTTACTCAGTTTCTTCACAAATTTTTTAGATTTTCACTTTATCACATTAATAAACCCAAATCCCAAACTATTTCTTTCTCCAAATCCACAATCAATTCC
>JAGDWU010000012.1:0-2920 GCA_023256115.1 Candidatus Aenigmatarchaeota archaeon
CGAAATCTGTACCATAAGTATCTTCTCCACAACCAACGTTAAGTATTCTTTTCGACGACTTCTTCATAAATTTTTATTAGTTTTTTTACTATTTTATCCCATGTATAATTCTCTTTAACTATCTCTTTATAATTTAATCGTTTTTTCAATTTACCAGCATATATGTGCAATATTTTTTGAGATAACTCAGCAATAGAATTAAACAAAAAACTTTTTTCTGGAACAATCCATTTTTGGCCACCTGTATTTCTGGCTAGTACTAACTTATCTTTTGCCATAGCTTCAATAATGGTTATACCAAATCCCTCCCAATAAGAAGGTAGAACAAACAAATCACATGCTTCATAAGCAGATAATTTCAACTTTTCAGATATTTCACCTGTAAAAATAACATTTTTTTCTATTTTTTTTCTTTTGACTATCTTTTCTAACTCAGATTTAAACCCAGCATCCGGTCCTACAATTGCTATTATTATATTCTTTCTAACATTTGGAGGTAACCTACTAAAAGCTAACAAAAGATCCTGGAACCCTTTGGAATAATGTATTCTTCCGACTGAGAGTATTAGAAACTTATCCTCTGGTATAAGGAATCTTTCCCTAAATTTTTCAGAACTATGAGTTTTTAAGAAGCTCTCAGGAACACCATTTGGTATGACCTCTATTTTATCATCTGGTATATGAAAATTCTCCTCAAGCCAAATCTTTTCACCCTCTGTAAGCGCTATTATCTTACTATATAGAGAAAAAATCTTCTTACCCATCGTTATATCAAAAAATTTAGCAAGCAACCTTCTTTTTGATGAAGAGAAAGGATAAACAGGATAGTGGGGTGTTATTACAGCTGGCACATCTGCAAATAAGGGTACGAAATTATGGAAGTGTCTATAAGCATGTACATGTATTATGTCAAAATTTTCTTTACTAACATTTATAAAAACAGAAGGGAAAAAGGAAGAAAATTCTGAAATTCTAAACACTACTCTCATTCTTCTGATTTCTATTTTATTCAATTTTTCAAAAAATTTGAGCCTCTTGCCTTTTCTATCTATGTTAGATGTAAAAACAACAACATCGTTTTTAATTGACAATCTCTTTGAAATTTCATATACGTGATTTTCCATACCACCTTTTATGGGAAGAAAAAATGGGCAAATTTGAGCTATCCTCATAGAATTTTATTAAAAACAGATTTATATACACATAAAAGTTTTTTAGATACTAATTCCCAATCAAATTTTTTGGATAACTTCTCTCCCAGCTTTCCTATTTTTCTCGCTTTTCTAGGATTATTGATCAAAAATTCCATCCCTCTTTTTAAATCTTCGATATTCTTAGGTCTAACCATTACAATCCCTTTACTTATTACTTCTTCGATACTCCTTAAGTTAGTTGTTATGACAGGTCTTCCCGATGCCATTGCTTCCAACACAGCTAATGGAAACCCCTCATAAACTGATGGGAGAACTATCATGTAAGCACTTGTTAGATATCTTAACAGGTTTTCTCTTTTAATATATCCCGTAAATATTATTCTTTTCATGTTTGTTGCTAACTTTTCTAGATTCTTTCTTTCGGGTCCATCACCGATAATTATTAACTTAAAGTCTTTATACTTGTTTAAGATTTCTCTAAAAGCCTTGATGAGATAAAATACTCCTTTTTGCTTCTGTAGTCTTCCAAAAAATACTATATTTTTCTTTATTTTTATTTTTCTTTTCTTTATTTTTTCAAACTCTTTAATGTTCACACCGTTAGGTATGTATACTAGTTTTTTACTATAAATGCCTATGTTTTTTAAATCCTTAATAATTGCTGGACTTACGCAGATAATTTTGTCGGCAAGTGTTAATAAATATCTAGCAATATATCTAGAAATTCTATATTTTGCAATTTTCCATCCGCTAAAACCATGACAAGTGAAAATTAGCTTCTTTCCAAATAACTTGATAATTATTCCCAAAAATCCTTGAAATGTGCCGAAATGTATATGAATAATGTCTGGTTTTTTTAAATATATTGTCTTCAACAAATACGGAAGTGAAAAAAAAGTAAAGGTTAGATTGCGTATATAGATATTTTTTCCTAAGCAGGGGACCTCAACTAGCTCTATAGGTAAAAAATTGCGTGGTCTTTTCGCTTTTTGGGTTATTAAAATTAACTCTATTTTTTTTGAAAGTTGTTTTGAAATTTCAAATATGTGTGTTTCCGCCCCACCAACATCAGGTAGTGTTCTACCTATTTGTAAAATTTTCATATATTTACTTAATGCAATGAAAATAAAATAAAATTTATGAAATCTTATTATATAGTTCTCTATAAGAATTGACTATATTAGTTAAATTATACTCTTGAATGTAAAGTAAAACTTTTCTTTTAATTATGTTTAATCTCTTTCTATTTTTAAGAACATTATATAATGTAAATGCTATGTCCTTTATAGAACTCCCCGCCTTAACATAAATTCCGCAATCTCTTAAGACATCTTTTATTTCTCTAATATCAGTGGAAATAATAGGTTTGCCGCAGGCCATAGCTTCTAAAAGACTAATTGGCAACCCTTCAAATTCGGATAACATAATCATAATATCCGATAGATTATAGATTTCTGCTTGATTATCTACATAACCCAAGTATAAACACTTATTATTAAGATGTTTATTTTCAATAAAAGAAACCAACCATTTTTTTAGCGGCCCCTCACCCGCTATTACCATTCTTACGTTCTTCACTTTAAATCGTTTTATTAAGTAATTAAAAGAAAGGACTGCTTTACGTATGCCTTTTTGTTCGGTTAATCTACCCAAAAACCCTATAACGAATGTATTTTTATTTAACTTAAACTTTTTCCTAGCATTTTCTCCCATTTTTTTATCTGGTTTAAACATTCTTAAATCTATACCGTTGGGTATAACTACTA
>JAGDWU010000012.1:2930-5542 GCA_023256115.1 Candidatus Aenigmatarchaeota archaeon
ACTACTATATTGTGTTTATATTTACTATAATATTCAGCGTGATATTTAGATAAAAAAATAGCCTTATCGCATACGAGAAGTAAAAATAATCCGAAGAATTCTAAAACATAGGAAAATGGTAGCATGAATTTTTTTCCTTCCATTAAATATAACTTACGAAATCCGGAAGAAAAAAACCCATGATAAGTAACGACAAGTTTTTTTCTAAATAATTTACATATGCTAGCTGGCCAGCTGAATGTATCCTGAAGGTGAATAATGTCAAAATTTTCAAATAAGCATAGTTTCATTATTTTTAGAACTAAGTGAATAGAATATGTAAAATAAAAAAGAAAAAAATACAAAAAAGTCGCCAAAATATGTTGTTGAGAATGTAGTGGTCTGTATTTCAACATCCCTATCCTCTCTATTTTTATTCCTCCAACAGATTTAATATCTTTCGAAGAGTATTTCGAAGTAATAACTAGGATTTCATTATCATCCGTTAATCTAGAAAAAATACTTATAATATGCTCCCTAATGCCACCAACAAAGTACGGAAATGGTTGCATTAAAACTACACAAACCTTCATTGTATTATTATCAAAATTTATTTTTAATAAATCTTGAAAATATCATCTTGTTTTATTTTCTCCCCCAACAGAATTTTTAAAGAGGTTCGTAAAAATCTGCAAGTAGTAACAATACGTATCTATTTGATATTCTTGTAAAGCCGATTCTGTAGTATAATAAATTAAAGCTATTTTCATAAATTATTTTTATGTATTTAAACAAAATAAGAGGTTTTTTAACATTCATAAAAATGAACTTTATGTTGCGTGGCAACGCTTTGTATAGATTATTTTTTTATATTTTTTATCAAATTTTATCTAAATCCCCCATAAGAAATATAAAAATAATAAGAAACTTTCTAAAAATGGAGATGAAAAGAATTTACAGAGGGAGAATAAATGGCATGAAACTTTTTTTCAGGTTTGAAGATATTGGAGTACTTAGAGACATCTTCATAGATAAGATATATTATGTAAGAGAATTGGAGGTTTGCAAAAGTATAGTTGATGCCGGAGCGCATATAGGAGCTTTTAGTCTATTTATTCTATCTATTAATCCAAATATTAAGAAAATTATTTGTATTGAACCAGAGGAAGATAACTTTAAAATACTAACAAAAAATTTGAAAGATATAGACAACATACAGGTAGAGCTACTAAGAATAGCTTTGTCAAATAAACGCTATTTAGGTAAACTCTACTTAAAAGAATCTTCTGTAGCTCACACTCTTGAAGAAAAGCTTAAAGACTCAAATACCACTAAATACGAAATTGTTATTGTTGACAAATTGGATAATATTATAAATGGCAATGTCGACGTGGTTAAGATTGATGTAGAGGGTTATGAAAATAAAGTAATTGACGGAATGAAAAGTATTATCAAACTTTACAAACCAAAATTAATTATAGAAGCTGGACATTTCAAAAATGAAAAACAGATAATTATTAAAAAACTTAAGAAAATTGGCTATAACTGTAAAGTTTTAAAGAGGAAAGAACCTATTATTTATGCTTTTAACACACAATTTTACTGATTCTTCAGAAGTATATCTCGGTCTCCATCCTAAGTTTTTAATTTTTGATACATCTAAAAGCATTAAAGGTACATCACCTTTCCAGCCTCTTTTACCTCCTGTGAAATTGAATTTAGGTTTAAGCTTTAATTCTTTACAAACTATTTCTGCAATTTCTTTAACTGTAACACAATCTTCAGAGCCAACGTTAAATATCTCTATTTGGTTTTCTATATTCCTTGCTCCAATCAACATAGCATTAATGCAATCATCTATGTAAAGATAAGATTTCTTTTGATTTCCATCGCCAAGAATCTCTAATTCGTTAGGATTTTTCTTTAGTTTATTGATAAAATCGTAAATTACTCCATGAGTACATCTAGGTCCAATTATGTTCGCTAGTCTAAAAATTACAGCTTGCATACCAAAGGTATGACAATAAGCAGAAATTAGTGCTTCACACGCTAGTTTAGAAGCCCCATATAGAGAAATCGGAATTAATGGAGAGTAATTTTCTGGTGTTGGTATTTTTTTAGCTTCTCCATAAACCGTTGAAGAAGAAGTAAACAGAATCTTTTTTACTCCGTTTTTTCTCATTGCTTCTAGAACTTTGTAAGTTACTAAAATATTTTGATCTATATCGATTCTCGTGTTCTTTAAAGCTGCTCTCACATCGGAATTCGCTGCCAAATGCCAAACTTCGTCAATGTCATTGAAATATTTATCAATATCGTCCGTCAGTAAATCTAGTTGATGAAATTCGAATTTAGGATTGTTTAGGTGTTGTTCGATAAATTCTTTTCTTCCTGTACTTAAGTTATCAAGAATTATTACTTCATTTCTCTTTTCAATTAATTTATCAACTAAATGAGAGCCTATGAATCCCGCTCCGCCTGTGACTAAAACCCTCATATTTAAATTATCATCAAAATTATAGATATTAAAATTGGTATTTAAAGCAAGGAAGATTGAAAGCAATAAAATTAGAAGGTTATTGGAGTGATGCTGGAACTTTTCCCTCTTGGCTAAAAGCAAACATTTTAAGAGC
>JAGDWU010000091.1 GCA_023256115.1 Candidatus Aenigmatarchaeota archaeon
AGAAGAAAATTTAATTTTAGAAAGTTTTGAAAACTTTGCAAAAGCTTCTGAAATTTATGAAAAAATAAAAGATAAAATATCTAAAAAAAGGTTTTATCAAATTTTAAAGGAATTAGAAAGAAAAAATAAAATTAAAATACATAAAGGAAAGAAATGGATTATATTTAAAATCAAATGAATTATGGAATTGAGAAATCCTATAGTAACTTTAATGGGACATGTGGACCATGGAAAGTCAAGTATTTTAGATGCTATTAGGGGAAAAGAATATACAAAACTTGAAGTTGGCGAAATTACTCAACACATTTCTTGCACTTTTGTTCCAAAAGAACATATTGAAAGGCTTTGTGAAAATTTGCTTAAAAAATTCAAATTTCAAATAATTTTTAATGGTTTTTTATTTGTTGATACTCCTGGGCATGCTGCATTTGTTCACTTGCGCAAGCGTGGCGGAAGCTTTGCTGATATTGCAATTTTAGTTATTGATATAATAGAAGGGATAAAAGAGCAAACAATAGAAAGCATAAACATAATAAAAATTTATAAAATTCCATTTTTAATTGCTTTAAACAAAATAGATAAATTGCCAGATTGGAAAATAACAAAAAATTTATCTTTTTTAGAAGCTATAAAAGAGCAAAAAGAAAAAGTTTTGTATGAATTAGATAAAAAAGTTTATGAAATAGTTGCAAAAATGTATGAGTTTGGATTTAATTGCGAGCGATTTGATAGAGTTACAGATTTTAAAACTCAAATTCCAATAGTTCCATTATCTGCAAAAACAAAAGAAGGAATAGCAGAGCTTTTATTAATAATTGCTGGTATTTCACAAATTTTCTTAAAAGATAAACTTAAAGTTGAAGAAAAAAACTATGGAAGTGTTTTAGAGATAAAAGATGTAAAAGGATTGGGAAAAGTTGCAGATTGCATTTTATATAGCGGAAAAATAAAAAGAGGAGATTATATAATATTTGCAGGTAAAGAACCAATAGTAACTAAAGTTAAAGCAATTTTTCTTTTTCCAGAGCTTAGTGATATAAGATTTGAAAAGCAATTTTTAAGCGCTGATTATGCTTTTGCTTGTAATTCAATTAGAATTTGGGCTGATAATTTAGAAAATGTAATTCCTGGTAGTGAATTTATAGTGGTTGAAAAAGAAGAAGAAATTGAAAATGCAAAAAAAGAGTTAAAAACATTTGAAACTATAGAATTCAAAAAAGAAATAGATGGAGTAATAGCTAAAGCAGAAAGTATTGGAAGTTTAGAAGCTTTAATTAGAATGCTTGAACAAAAAAATATTCCAATAAGAATTGCTAGCATTGGAAAATTAAAAAAAGAAGAAATTTTAGATGCCGAATTAATAAAAAATGAAAAATATAAAGCAATACTAGCTTTTAATGTAAAAATTAGCGAAGAAGAAAAACAAATTTTAAAAGATAAAGGAATTAAAGTTTTTGAAGGCAATATAATTTACAAAATTATAGAAGAATTTGAAAAATATTTAAAAGAATATGAAAAACAGGAAATTGAGCAAATACTATCAAAAATTAATAGGCCATGCATGATTAAAGTTTTGCCTGGATTTGTTTTTAGAAGAAGCGAGCCAGCAATATTTGGAGTAGAAGTTTTGAAGGGAATATTATTTAAAGGTACATTATTAAAAAGGCAAGATGGTAAAATTGTTGGTAAAGTTAAAGATATTCAAAAAGAAAACATTAGTTATGATTTTGCAAAAAAGGGAGAAAAGGTTGCAATAAGTATCGATGAAGCAATTGTGGGAAGAACATTTAAAGAAAACGATATATTAATTTCTGCATTAAGCGAGGAAGATATTAAAATTTTAGAAAAATATTTTGATTATTTAAGCGAAGAAGAAAAAGAGTTTTTAAAGGAATTAAATTATAAATTCTGAATTAACATCAAAGCAAGTAACATTTTTAAAATCCCCAATTTTTTCTATAATTCCTTCTTTTGCTTCTTCAAATTCAATTCCAAAAATAAAAGGGTTAAAAGATGGCAATACAATAATTTTTGAATGAACTTTTGTTTTTTTAATAATTTCTTTTTTTATTGGCAAAATTAGAAAAACTTTTCTGTGAAATTTTGGATAATCTTTTGGAAAAGCAACTTTAGGATGCAAATGCGAACAAAATAAATATTTTGCTTTTAAAACATTTGCTTTAGGATAAGAGTTTCCATGAAAAAAACCATAAATGCTCTTTTTAAATCCTCTAGAGCTATAAACTTTGAAATCTTTTAAAATTTTTTCTAATAAACCATCATGATTTCCTTTAACAATTCTTATATCTTCAAAATTTTCATTTAAAAAATTAAAAAAATCCAAAATCTTTTCAGGTTTTTTAGGTATTCCAATTTCATGCTTAATGTCACCAATTACAATAATATTTTTGCATTTGCAAATTTCTTTTGCTTTTAATATTTTTTCTTTCATTTTTTCAATATAATTTCCTATGTTTATATTTAGCTTTTTAAATTCTTCTTCTATTCCAATATGCAAATCTGCAATAACTAGTGAATCAATTTTTTTCAAATATACTGCTTCAATTTGAGACAAAAATTTAAACATTAAATTATATATTCTTCAACTTTAGTTGGCAAATCTAGTTCTTTATCTCTATAAAATTTGTAAATATTTGCATTTAGAAGTCTTTCAAATTTTTCATCGTGCGTAACCAAAAATATTTGATCATAAATTTCCGTTGCATAATTATTTAGAAAGTTTGCAAAGTGCTCAATGCTTTTTTCATCTAAATTATGAGTTGGTTCATCAAAAATTATAAAATTAACTTTTGGAGCTACAGTTTTTGCTAATGCAAATCTTAAACAAATTGATGCAATTGTTTTTTCTCCGCCAGAGCCAACTTTTTCTACTTCAACCCATTTTTCTTGTGAGGTTAAAAATTGCAAAATATAATCGTCTTCAGTTGCAATCAATCGCAAATCTTTATAATCTTTATATGGATAAAACATTTTCCAAATTTTAGATAAATAGTAATTAATATTTTGTAATAATTCGTTTCTAACTATTTCTTGAACCTCTTTTAATGCTTTTTCCAAAATTTCTAAATCTTTATAGTATTTCTCTAATTTTTCGAGTTGTTCAAAATTTGCTTTTATTTCGTTATATATCTTTTCCTTTTCTTTTAATCTTAATTCCTTTTCGATTTTTATTTTCTTTAAACTTTCTAGTTTTAATTTATTTTCTGCCTCAATTTTTAAAAACTCTTCTTTTCTATTTCTTAGCTCAATTAGCAATTTTTTATCAAATTTTGAATTTAAATTTTCAAATTTTTCTTTTAGTTTTTCCAATTCTTTTTCAATTTCATTTATTTCAGTTTTTAACTTTTCATATTCAACAACTTTTTTAAAACTTTCTTCCATTTCTTTTTCTTTTACTTTTAAGTTAACAAAATAATTTCTTTTTTCTTCTAATTCTTTTTTTGTTTTTTCAACGTTTGGAATTTCAACTTTTTCTAATTCACTTATTTTCTTATTTAAATTTTCAAGCTCTTCCTTAATTTTTAAATAATTTTCATACTTTTGTTTTAATATTTCAAACTCTCTCTTTTTTCTTTTCAAAATTTCTAATTCTTCTTCTTTTTGTTTTAATTTTTCATAATTTTTCCTTTGCTCTTCCTTTATTTTTTCAATTTTTTCTTCTTTCTCTTTTTTTAATTCTTCTCTTTTCTTATTATCTAAAACAGAATTGCAAACTGGGCAATTTGCTTCTGCTTTTTTTAGAATTTCAACTTGATTTAATGTTTCAATCAAATGCAATTCTAAATGTTTTAAAAATGATTTTATTTCTAAAATTTCTTTTTCTAAGCTTTCTATTTTTTCAAAATTTTCACTTTTTAATTTATCATAATTTTCTAAATCAATTTTTAGCTCTTCAATTTCATTTTCTAAGTATTTTTTCATTTCAGTTAATTTTACTTTTTCAGAATTAATTTTTAAAACTATTTTCTCTTCTTCATTTACTTTATTTTTTAATTCTTCAATTTCTTTTTCAACATTTTCCAAAATTATTTTAATTTTTTCTAATTCTTCTTTTATTTTTTCTTTATTTTCAGCAAAATAGCTCAGCTCTTTAATTCTTTTTTCTTTTTCAACTTTTTTACTTTCTAGTTCACTTATTTTAACTTTTAAATTATTTATCTCATCTTCAATATTTTCCAGTTCACTTATTTTCATGCTTATATCTTTTATGACTTCAGAAACTTCATTTATACTTTTTTCAACTTCATTTATTTCACTTTCAATTAATTTAATTTCATTTTTTAGCTCGTTTATTTCACTTATCATTTTATTTAAATCTTTATCTTTTAAAGATTTTCTTAAAAATTCGATATCTTTAAAAATTAAATTTTTTAAAGAAACGCTTGCTTTTCTAGCAGTTTCAATTTTCTCTATTCCAAGAATTTTATCAAAATGCAATTTTCTCTCACCTTTTGGAAGGTCCAAAATAAAGTTTAAATAATTTTGCTGTGAATAAATTACAAAATAAAAAGTTTTGTAATCTATTTTTAGCTTATTTTTTATAAATTCGTTAACATTTGTAACACTTGTTTCAATTATTTTATTTTCTTCTATTAATTCGGCTTTTGTTCCAAAATTTTTTTCAATAACCTTTTTTATTGTATAATTTTTTTCAAGGTTAAGATTTAGAATAATTTTTGCATAATTTTTTATTTGCGGTTTATTCATTATAACATCTTCCAATTTTAAGTTCTTCGAATTTAAATCAGGAAAAGTGTTAAATAGTGCAAAACAAATTGCATCTATTACACTACTTTTCCCGCTACCAATATTTCCTAAAAATAAATTTATACCTTTTCCAAAATTTAAAATAGTTTTTTCATGCGATTTCCAATTTTCAAGTTCGATTTTTGTTATCATTTTACAAATTTATCCAAAGTTTTTTGTTCTTTAACTATAAAATCATAAGCACTTTCATAATCGCCATCAATTAAAAATTCAAATACTTTATCTAAATCAAAAGAATGTTTAAATCCAAATTTTTCTAAAACTTCCATTAATCTATTTTTTATTAGTTCATCAACACTTTCAATTTCTTTTAACTCATTTTTAATTAATATTTTGCGCTCAATTGTTTTGGTTTCAGTGTCATTTTGAATTTTTAAAATTAATTTTTCTTCAAATTTTTTGCTTAATAGCTTTAAAAACTTATCGCTCATCTCTTTATTACCATAAATTCTTAACTTTACAACACTATCTTTTTCAAATTTTTCAAGGATTTTTTCTATTTCATTTTCATTTTTTTCATCGCTATTTATTTCTAAATAATAATATTTTAATTTTCCTTCTATTTTTTCAAATTTTAAATTTAAATTTTCAGTATCTAAAATATAAACTCCTTTTTCACTTTCTATTTCTTCTTTTTTTAATTGTGTAATTGCAATAGAACCTAAAAATATTAAATTATTGTACTGATATTTTAAGT
>JAGDWU010000094.1 GCA_023256115.1 Candidatus Aenigmatarchaeota archaeon
ATATCAACTATATCAAAACTTCCTTGCATTAATTTGCTTTCTGCTAAATTTAATTCTACTTCAATATCAAAAGTATCAACTTTATGCTTTTTCAATATTTCTAAATAGAATTTAATTTCTTCAATTTTTTCATCTCTTTTTTCATAATTTTCTAATTCTTCATCGCTTAATCTAGAAACTTGATGTAATATTGGTCTAAAGCTAACAAAATATGGCCTTCCTCTATTATATTCGCTAAATACTAACATTCCGGTACCAACATTTGCTTTTACAATTGAATTAATGTATTCTTCTCCATATTTTAATCTAATTCTTTCTAAATCTCCTTCATATCTAGTCCTCATTTGAATTTCCATTCCAATATTAGCTCTTATTTCTCCAACAAAATCGCTTAAAACTTGACTAATTAAAATTAAGCCAATTCCCCACTTTCTAAATTCTCTTACTCCTCTTTCTAAAGCTATAAATCCTTTTCCTGAACCTCCAAACTTTGGTAATAATCTATGAACTTCATCATAAACAAGCAAAGCTTTTAATTCATGGCTTTCTGGTAACATTGCATCGAAAACTTGTTTAATAGTATTTGCAACAAATATATCAATTTCCTCTGGCTTTAATTTATTTAAAACAAAAATTGTAATAGATGGTTTTTTGCTTAAAATTAATTCTTTTAAATTAATTTTTTGATATGGAGATTTTACTATTTTTATTCTTCCAGGAAATGCTCTTGCTTGCTTAATACTCATTCCAAATTTTTTGTATTCTTTTAGCATATGCTTTTCTTTACATTTTCTTAAGAATCCAGTCCATTGAGCAGTTGGATCAAAAACAATAACATTTTTTCCTTTTAGTAGCGCTTCTTCTGCTAAAACCATTGCAGCAATTGTTTTTCCACTTCCTGTAGCGCCTGCAATCATGCAGTGAGTTTTTAAATCATTTAAATTAATAAACGCTCTAATTCCAGTTTCTGCAATATTTCCAATAAATGCAGAATCTTCACTTTCAGAAGGCAAAGCAAATTTATCTATTAATACTTTAAATCTTCTTTTCTTTTCCAATTCTTTTAAGTATTTGTTAATTGAATAAATAGTTATAATTGAAATTGCTGTTGTTAAAAATGCTAGCAATAATAATGATTTTAATTGCATTCCAAAAAATTCTCTTTCTAGTAAAGGAGTTTCAATTGTTACAAATGCACTTGCAACAGCTTCTTGCCTTATATTTTCTGTTAAATATGATGCAACAGCTTTAACCAAATATCTTTTTTCTGGAACATCTTTTGGTATTTTTATACTAAATATTTTCGATATAGAAGTTTCTACAGCTAGACTTTCTTCCAATTTAGCAATTTGAATTAAAGTTTCTGGATCTACTATTGTTATAGATAAATTAGCATCAACTCTTTTTGTCTTTCCTAAATTGTAAAGAATGGCTTCTAATCTTAAATAATTTCCTGGTTTTACTTTATCTTCTAATAGTGAAATTTTTAGATCTAATAATTTAATTTCAGATGGTAAAACTTTTATTGTTATTGGTACGTTAAAGCTTTCGTTTTCAATTATTATTCTAGCATTGCCTCTATAAGTCCTTGTTTCAGCGTCCTTTGGTATTTCTATTAATAATTCAAAACTATCTGTAGATTTTTTGCTTATTAAAATTCTTTTATTTATAACTCTTATAAATTGCGCTGCCTCGCCATATAAGAATATTTCAGCATATACATCTTTTTCTTTATTGTTTAAGATGTTAATTCTCTTTAAATCTTTTTCTCCTTGCTTTAATTCTACATAAATTTCTTCTGTTTTAATTTCAATTCTTTTTGCTATTTCTTCTAGCATTTTTCTTAATTGGTTTTGGTCTAAAGTTTCCCTTTCTATTGGTGGAATGCTAGGAACAATTGGAGCTTGTGTAGTTGGACAAGGTCCACAATCTGCAGGGCAAGATTTGCAGCTTTCAAATGAGCTATCACAAATTCCATCTCCACATACTACTGATTCTGCTAACAAAAATGCTGATGAAGAATTTGTTATTATATAGACTCTGCTTCTCAAAATATCTATTTCTGGAACAATTTCTTTCCAGTTGCTTTTACAAGTTCTATTTTCTATTATCCAATTATCACATTTATAAATTCTTAAGTTATTAAGCTTAAGTATCAAATGAGAATATTGAGAAATATCAAATTCTATTTTTACTTTTTCGAATTCAAATTTTGGTTCTATTGAAAATGCAAAAAATCTTGTTCTTACATTTGTAACACTTGGAAGCAAAACATTAAACAAATCAACAATTACAGCATTTTCTATACTTGAATTAATTGTAACATTATAATAAGTTATTTCACTATTTTCAACTTTTACTTTTATATCATATTTTCCTGCAAATATTGTAGAATTAATAGTTCCATTTTCATTTGGCAACAAATTATATTCTTTTTCTTTACTTATTGGATTAAATAATTCTAAAGACATTTTGATAAATCTTTCATCTATTGTTTTTGCATTCGCAGTTATAATCACTTTTTCTCCCGCTCTTATTAATTTTGTTTCGATTTTTGTGTTATTACTTCTATCTTTTGCAAAAACTTTTAAAATATAATCTCCTTTATCGTAAATATTTACAATCGATTTGTATACATTATTTTCTAAATAAAAGTGTATTTGAGTTTCAGTACTATTAGGATAAGTTAAATTTGCTTTTATTTCAACTATTTCATCATTATCTTCTACAACAAATTCTATAGTATTATTTTTATTAATTTCAAACTCTTTTGTTAAAATTGTTATGTTTGGAGTTAAAGTATCTATTACTTTTATTAGATTAGGTAATATTTGGTAAGTAGTGAAATTGTTATATTGAGCTTCTATTATTAGATCGTTGTAAAGCTTTGATATTGGAACCAAACAAGAAATGTTAAAGTAATTTGTTATGTTAGTTATTTTGCATTCTTCTCTTGAAATAAAAACTCTAAAAGTAATGTTTTCACTTACTTCTTTTTCCTCGAAGTAAACATTCAAACTAATGTTTAAAATATTGCCTGGATAAATTTCTATTTGATTTTTAGGTTCTAAAACTATTATACTAAAGTTTACAATCGTAATATTAAATGTTATGGTTTGCTTAATATTTAATGTTTCATTGAATAAAGTTATATTTTCTAAATAATTTCCTTCTTTTGTTAAATTATAATATATTGGTAATGTTACTTCTTGCAATTTTTGAACAAATATTTCATTTTGAGTTATTAAGTTTTGTGAAGCATTTATCTTTAATAAAATATCATTGTTTGCAATGCTTTTTATGCTTAAATTAATTAGCAATCCAAAGCCTTTACCTTTATTAACTTCAAAATAATCATTTACTAATAAAGTATAGTTGTTTAAAATATTAACTCTTAAATAAACATATTTTTCAATCCCCTCTGAACTAGTTAACCTTAAAATTCCAGCATAATTACCAGCTTTATAACCCAAAGGAATTGTTACATTTACTTCTATTTCTTTTATTTCGCCTGGCATTAAAGTTCCAATAAATGGAACAAATTCTGGATTAAAATCATAACATACTGTTCCTAAAATGCATTCAGCTCTTATATTACTTACTGGATCTGTTCCGCTTGATTGGATAGTAAATCTTATCGAATATTTTTGTCCATGCTGAGCATCTATTGGTAATGGATCGTAAACATCTAATTTAGCCTCTTTTTTAATTCCTTCCGCTATTACATATGCTCCGCTTCTTAAAATAGTATTAGTCTCTACAAATTTATAAAGTTTATTTACTTTGCTTGGTAATTGTACCCATTCAAAGCAATTTTTTTCGTAAAAACTATAGTTTGAACAATAAATTATTTTTAAATTATCTTCTACTGCTCCTAAAATTTGTGCATCTAAGGGATTATAATAAATTCTTATTGTAGAATTTAAGTTTGGCTCTATTAGTATTCCAAAACCTCCTAATGGTTTGTAGAGATTTACCTCTGTGGAATAAATTCTATCATATTTTATAAAGTCATTTGTTAGATTAAATGTACTTAAATTATAAATCTTTATTTTCTCTTTTTCACTTTCAATTAATAAATCGTAAACTCTTTCATGCAAAGTTAAGTTTTTAAATCCATAAATGCTTTCAAATTGTAGTATTTGATTTGTTCCATTTCTATAAAATGTAAAGTTAAGATTTACTGATTGATTTAAAGCATTTGTTATATTTACATATATATATTTTAAAACATATACTTCAAAATAATCGTTAAATATTAAAGTATTATTTGTTGTATCATTTATGTAAAATGTTAAATCATAATCATTTGGCAACAAATTAACAAAAGTATAGCTCCAAGTTTTGTTATCATTTGTGCTTAATTCAAAGACTTGATTTAATTGATGAACAAAAGCTAAAACTTTATCTATTGCAACATTATCACTCAAATTCAATTTTATTGTTAAATTATTTGAATATTCTACGCTTGGAATTTCCTTTGAAATTAGAATTGGAATACTAATATCTTTATAATATAAAGCATTTATTTCTTTTGATTCAATCAACATATCAAATGGTAAATAATGAGCTTTTAAAGTTAAATTGTGCCATCTTCCATCTTCTAATTTTGGCAAAGAGCAATTTATTATCCAGAAACCATTAACATTTGAATAATTTGTTATTGAACAAATGGAGTTATCAATTAATACTTCAAATTTAGTTTCATTTGTAATAATAGCATCAGCTAATTTTAAGCTTGCATTTATTTCAATTGTTTGATTTTCTAAAACTTGTAAATATGGATTTAAGCTAGTTGGTTTATTAATGTTTAATTCAGCTTTGTAAACTTCAAACCTTATTGGAATTATTTTTGTTATTCCATAGTTTAATTCTCTGATTGTTAAATTGCCAAACCAAAAGCTAGTGTAATTTGGGGTAGAGTAGTTTATTGTTAAATTATAAATTTGCTGCTTATCTAAACTTTTAGAATTTTCGTTTAAAACTATCCAATTAGTAATATTTCCTTCTAAAGAAAAGTTAAAGTTTAACAAAACATTACCTATATTAACTATTTTTATTAATTCAACATTTGTTTTATTTATTCCTGCAATAGCTTTTATTGTTATATTTTCTTTATCAGTTATCCAAGAGCTATTAATTGGAACAATTACTTTAAAACTGAAGAAATCAAAAGTATTATCTATGCTGCTTGCATTAATTGTTGGATAATAGTTGCCAGGAGTAAAACCAGCTGGCAATGAGATAATTATTGTTACATTAGTGTAATTACCTGCTTTTATTGAGCTAATAAAGCTTGGATTAAAGCTTGTATATGCACATAAATTTGCTTCTAATTCACAGCTTAGACTAATATTTCTAACTTCATCATTTCCAGTTGAATTGATTAAGAACCAGGTTGAGTTTGTTGAATCATGA
>JAGDWU010000074.1:0-4081 GCA_023256115.1 Candidatus Aenigmatarchaeota archaeon
CTTGTAAAACTGTAACTGTTACTGTTGCTGTTGCTTGAGAAGTATTTGTTACTTGTGCACTTGCTATATTTAATAAAATTAACGTTACTATTAATGCTAATATTTGTAGATTTTTATTCATAATTAATATTATGGTTAAAACTAATATAAATACTTTTTGGTTTATTGGATTATTATGAGAAAATTTTTAACGCTTTTATTTTTTGTTTTTGTTTGTTTTCTCAAATTTTCTTATGCACAATTTGGAATTTCTCCACCAATACTTAAAATTGAAGGTTTAAAAACAGGAAATTCTTATTTATATAGCTTTAAAGTTTTGGGGAACAGTGAATATGCAAATGTTTATGTAAAAAATGGTAATATTGATTATTTAATTAAAACAAATTACATACAAAATTATTCTGAAGAAGATATTAGCAATTGGATAAGTTTTGTAGAAAATCCAGTAAAAATTGAAAAAGGTGAAAGAGTTGGAGAAGGAAAAGTAAATATTATTATTACTGTGCCAAATGATGCAGAGCCTGGATATAAATTAGCTTTTATCGGAGCTCAACCTGTTCAGCAATTTTTACCTAATGGAACAGTTAGTATTGCTATAATTCCAAGTGTAGAAGCACCTTTAATAATGCAAATTGATGGAATTGCAATAAGAGATTTTGAAGTATTTGATATTAAATCAAATTATAATGATATTTTAATTGGAATTAAAAATGTTGGAACAGTTTCTGCAAGTTTTTATTTAATTTTAAATATTTCTAATTCAACATTTTCAAAACAAATAAAATCAAATATTCTTAAATTTAAACCTGGCGAAACAAAAGTAATTCCAATTAGTTTATCCTCTTTAGCAGATGGAAAATATAACATAAGTTTAACAATTGATTTTTTTTCTGGAAAGAAATTTTACCAAAAAGAAATTTATTTAGAAAGTATTAAACCTTTAAAAATTAAAATTGTTGAAAAAGTTTTTGATTACTCAGTAATATTAATAATACTCATTATAGTTTTAGTAATAGTAATATGGAAAAAAATAAAGGAATTCAAATAATTTTTATAATTACTTTAATGATTTTTTTAATTTTTGTGCTCATCCTATATTACTTTTTTAATAGCTATAATTTGAAAAACGAAAATTTTTACATTGAAGAAAATTATTTTTTTAAATTTGAAATTAGAAGATTTTTCTCAAATATTTCAATTATTAGTCCAAATGAAAGTAAAAAATTAGCATTTCAATTAGAACCTGAAATGTTAACATTTGGCACTTACACAAAAACAGAAGATGTAAAATCTGTTAGAAGAATTTTATTTATTAAAAATGATCTTTATGATATAATTTATTTTAAAATTATTTGCCAAGGAAATATTTGTAGAAATTTAAAATTTGAAAAAGAGCTAGGAAAATTAAATAAAAATGAGTCTCAATCAATTGAAATAAGATTTGACATAGAAAATGCAACATTAGGATATTATCAAGGTTTTGTTTATGTAATTTCTATAATTCCAAAAAATGAAATTTCAAAATTTTATGTTAAAATGTTATGATAATTAAAATTCTTTTGCTTTTAATTTATTTACTTTTAATTTTTCCTTCTTTACAATTAGAAATTAAGATAAATGTTTACCCCGCAATAAATTATTCTATATTAACTTATAATTTTTCTATTTACAAAAACAATATTGAAGAAAAATATTCAATAGAAAACATTGGCAGCTTACCTGCGACTTATTATTTCATTCATGAAATTTACAAAGATAACAGCTTATATAGTTTAATAAAAACTGATGAAAGAAATTTAAATCCAGGAGAATTTGGAAGTTACGACTTTAAATATTTTTTCTTTTTAAAAGGAAACTATACAATAAAAACTAAAATATTTTACTTTTCTAATATTGAAAAAATTGATGAAAAAAATATTTTAATTCAAGAAAATTGTAATAAAAGCGATTTAATAATATATGCAATTAAATTCAACAAATGTTATTATATAAAAATAAAGGATAAAGGATTATTAATTTTGCGAAATGAAAATACTTTAAAAGAAAAAGTAATTGAAAATATAAAAATTATTAAATATTGTTCAGATGAAGATTTAAATAGAGTTATAGCAAATGTAAAAGATTATTGTGATGAAAAAAAGATAAAAGAAGTTTCATTAATAGAATTTGTTTATTTTCAAATTTTTGAAACCTTAAGTTATATTCTTAACTTTCTTAACCTAATAGTATAAATTTCCAATCTTTTTCTTTTTTCAATTTCTTCTTTAATTGTTTTTATTAGTTTAACTATTAAAAGAATTATTATAGAAATTAGAAATGCAATTATTAAAATTCTATAATCGATAAATGGAATTTTTTTAACAACTTTTTCTGGTACTTTTTCAATAGATTTTTCAATTATTTCTAGAATAGTTTTTGATGCAAAATTTTTTACTATATTTAACTCTTCTAATGAAGCTTCATAAAGATAATATTCATAAAATTTTTTGGCTAATTCAAAATGTTTAAATGCAGAACTCAAATAATCTATTGCTATTGTCATATTTTTGCCTTTAATTTCCAAATCAGCTATTTCTTTTTTCAAATCTTCTAACAATTTTTTGTAAAAATTTAATAAGTTTTCTGTTTTCTTCTTTAATTCACTTTCTAAAACTTCTAACTCAATATAAAATGTTTGATTTATTTCATTGCTATAAAAATTAAATTTCAAATAATATTTTCCTACTGCTGTTTTATAAGTTGTATTAATTGTTACTTCAAAGTACATTGTAGAATTTCTTTCTAAAAATGAAATAAAAGAAGGAAATATTTTAACATCAATATCATTTACTTTTTCGCTTTCTAATCTTAAATTTTTTATTAAATCTCCTTCATTTATCAATTTAATATAAAAAACCAAATAATCACCTTGTGTTATATTTAGCTTTTCGGGATATTCAAATTTTACTTTATAAATTTTTAGAATTGGAGGTGGAGGAATAGGTGGTGCAGGTGGTATAAATGGTTGTAAAAAAGGTATTTTTTCTTTAACTTCTAAAGTTAAATTTTTTTCTACAACTTCTTTTTCAGTAAAACATTTTGAAATTAAAACATATCTACCTGCTCTATCTATTATAACAATATATTCATCTATTTTTTCTTCTAAAGGATATAAAGTTTTTGCTAGTGTTAATTTTGAAGATCTATAAACAATAATTGTTTCATTTATATCTGTTATTACAAGCTCGCTATACACATTGGTTAAATTTACATTGCCAAAATTTTTACAAATAACTAAAATTTTAGATTCTTCCCCCTCTCTAATTTCAGGAGGTAAAATAACACTTATTCCTATTATTTCTTTTTGAAAAACTTTCAAAACAAGAGGAAAAAAAGGAGTAATCTTTACAAACCAAACTAAAATTAAAGAAAACAATATTATTAATAGAAGAAGAGTAAATTTTCTCATAAATAGTTATGGGTTATTGCTATACTAATAAAAAAGGAGAAAAATGGTATTTGCACGTTAAAATTGGAAGGGGTGGGAATTTTATTTTTTATTTTTCTAAAGATCCGATTGACAGCATAGATTTGCCCTCGGGTTATATTGTTGTTGAAGGTAAAAATGGGGTCCCTTTTCTTAAAAAGATATTTAAGAAATAATTTTGGACAAAATAATATTACTTATGTACAATAATATTATGTTAATTGCAATTAAAGTGCATTTTCAAAAGATTATACAGTTCCTCTCGATAGAAAGGGATGCCTAAAAAATTAAACTTATTTGATTCTTCAATTTTTTGGTTTATATGGTTAAATTGTTTAGAAAAACCTATTACAATATTTGAAATTCAAAAAAGATGGAAGATAACCTCTAACTATTTATATCATAAAGACAAAAATTTTAACAAGCCGATTTTCATTTTAATGAAGGAAAAAGGATATTTAGAGCAAGAAGGTAATAAATATTATTCAACATTACATTGGGCGAAAGATTATATTAAAGAGTATTACAAAGGTACAATTTTAGAAAAATACAACGATTTGATAGTAGAGTTTTGTATAAAGTATAGAAATATATTATTTTCTTATGAAAACTTGA
>JAGDWU010000074.1:4091-5161 GCA_023256115.1 Candidatus Aenigmatarchaeota archaeon
CTATTTGGAAAAGACGATGTAAAATGGAAACAATATGGAAAAAGAATTTTTGAAATTATTTTATTTGTTTTATTTTTTAAAGATTTAGAAATATTTGTAAGTGAACATAGAGCAGCTATAGTAATAGATTTGTTTAAAATTTTACTTTCTCCTTTATCCTTAGAACCAAATGTTTTGTCCTATTACAATAGTATAAAAGACAAAATTTTAGAACCAAGAATTATTTCAACTAAAAGTGATGTTGAAAACTTAATAAAAGAATTATCATTGTAAAGCAGATTCAAGTTTTTTTAATAATTCATTTAATCTTTTATGTATATCATCTTTTTCAGTTTCATTTATTTGAGAAGTTTCATTTATTGAACTATATTTTTTCTCTATTTCTTTTATCTTCTCAAAAATGAATAAAAGTTTATTATCCAAGCTTTCAATTTTGTTTTCTACGTTTTTCTTAATTTCGTCTAGTTGAATTTGAAGATTAGTAATACTATTTTTTATAGATTCTTTATCTTTATCTATTAATCGTATTTCTCCTTTCATCTTTTCCATTAAATTTTTTTGGTTTATAATTTCCTCAATTAAATTTTTTATTTTCTTTTCAAAGTTTTCCTTTTCTAACTCTAATTTTTTTGTTAGCTCTTTTATCATATCTTCTTTTATTTTGACACTTTCGCTTAAATATTTGAGCTCATTAACTTCTTCTCTTAGACTTTTAATTTTTTCTTCAAAACTTTTTGAAAAATTATTTGTAAAATCGTTAAATTTCTCTTTTAGTTCAGATGATAAAATTTCAATTTTTTGATTTAAATCTTCCAATTTTTTATTAAAATCATTTTTAACCTCATTAAGCTTAATCAAGAATGTCTGCATTTCGTTTTTATAATTTTCGAACATCAAGCTAATTTTTTCTTTTTCTCTTTTAAAAGATTCCTTACTTATTGTTATATTTTTTAGCATATCAATTTCCTTTTTTATATTTTCAATTTTAATAAACGAACAAAAATCCAACAACTTGTAGCAGAGAAAAGCTTTTATTCTGAACATAAATATTCAAAGATAAACGTGGATTT
>JAGDWU010000047.1:0-3288 GCA_023256115.1 Candidatus Aenigmatarchaeota archaeon
TTCGGGCCTCACCAGGTTCGCTATGTGTGTTGCCCTGCAAGCATAGAGATTCATTGCTATGGCTTGGCCCCCTATCAATTAGCAAGCCTTCTGCAAGCTACGGCGGCCATAAGGCCCATTTGCCCTGGCTTTTCGCCAGAGGGGAGGGCCAGCCCCCCGCCGGAGGCCCCACCCAATATAATATGAAGAGAAAAAATAATTATGAAAAGGGTAATAATTTTAATTGCAATAATTTCAATTTATTTAAGTTTATACGCAATTTTTTCGAATTTAAAAATTGAAAAAAAAGTTGAATTAGAAGGGTTAAAAGAAGAAATTATAACTAAAGTTAACATAACAACAAACAGAAGTGTAATTCTTTTTATTCCAGCTGTCGATAATAATGGAAATGGTATAATGACAAAATTAATAGTAGAAGCCAAGCCAGGAAATGGAAAAGTTCTAATAGATATTGATAATTTATTTTTCTGGATTGATACGCAACAATCAATAAGAACTGCAAAAAAAGTTGCAGAAAAATATTTAAAAATGAATTTAAGCAATTATGATTTAATTTATAAAATTGAAACAAATGCTCAAGTAGTTGGTGGTCCTTCTGCTGGAGCAGCAATAACAATTGCAACAATTTTGGCTTTATTAGATAAGCAACCAAATAAAAATGTTTCAATAACTGGAACAATAAATGAAGATGGAACTATTGGCCAAGTTGGAGCAGTATATGAAAAAGCTAAAGCTGCAAAAGATTTTGGAATTAAAATATTTTTAGTTCCTAAAGACCAATCTATTGAAACAGAGCTTATTCCTAAAAAAGAATGTACAAAAGTTATGAATTTTGAATTTTGCACTATTACATATGAAGTAAATAAAATAAATATAGGGGAAAAAGTTGGGATTAAAGTTATTGAAGTTTCAAACATAGAAGAAGCAATAAAATATTTCTTATGATTGAAAGAAGTATTATAAACATAATTTTTTCCAGCTTATACATTTCATTCTTTTATTTTTATATTTTTAAACTGGATGTTATTTATTCTTTTGTAATTTCATTTTTTTCAATTTTTATTCCTTATTTAATTCAATTAACAATTTCAAGAAAAAAATATTTAGCTTGCGATTTATCAATAGAACCAAAAAATTTAATTGTTTCTTTTTTCCTTAACATATTCAAAGTTCCAATTTTTTGCTTTATAGTAAATAAAAATTATTATTACTATAAATATGGAAGAATTTTTTACAAACATGAAATGACTCAAGCAGAAATTTCTTTCATGTCTTTAATTTTTATAATTCCATTACTTTTAATTTCATTTTTATCTTTATTTTTTTTACCTCAATATTCAATAATACCAAGCTCAATTTTATTTTCCTCTCTTTTACCTTTAAATGAATCTTTTGGAATTAAAATATTTTTTGGTTACAGAAAATTTTTGGAAATAAGTTACTATACATTACTTTTAATAACTTCTTTTCTTTTGTTTTTAGTTTCAATTGGCTTATATAATCTTAATCTTTAAGCTATTATAAATTATTTATGAAAATTTACAAAACATATTTAGCTGGCGAGTGGTTTGAAAGTAAAGATTTTATCGAAGTTTATTCTCCAATTGATTTAAGCCTAATTGCAAAAGTATCAAAAGTTCCAAAAGAAAAAGCATTCGAAACAATAGAAAAATTATATTTTGCGAGCAAAAAAATAAAAGCTTTAAGTATTAATGAAAGATTAAAAATTTTAAAAAATTTAGCAAATGAAATAGAAAATAATAAAAATGAATTAAAAGAAATTTTAGTTTTAAACAACGGAAAAACAAATTCGCAAGCATTAAGCGAAATAGAAGCAAGCATTCAAAGATTAATTTATGCAGATTATGATTGTGAAAAATTAACAAGCAAATTGTTAGATGGAAGCTTAATAAAAGGGTTGGAAAAATATAAAGCAATTGTTTATAGACATGGTTACAATGTGATTCTATCAATAATTCCATTTAATTATCCGTTATTTGATTCAATACAAAAAATTGTTCCAAGTTTTTTAGTAGGAGCATCAATTTTAATTAAGCCACCTAGCTCAACTTGTTTACCAATTTTGCATTTAGCAAAAATAATGGAAAATGTTTTTCCCAAAGATTCTTTTGCAATTTTAACTGTTCCTGGAAAAGAAATGAAAGAAATTTTGCAACATGAATTAATAGATGCAATTTTACTTACTGGCAGCTATGAAACTGGATTAGAAATTTCTAAATATGTTGGAATAAAAGAAACTTTTTTTGAGCTTGGTGGCGGAGATTATGCAATTGTTTTGAAAGATGCAAACTTAAAAGATGCCGCTAATAAAATTGTTAAAGGAATAATAAGCTATAGCGGTCAAAGATGTGATGCAATAAAAATAATTTTTGCTGAAAGCGAAATATATGAAGAATTAAAAAACTTATTAATTCAAGAATTAGAAAAAAGTGTAGTTGTTGGAGATCCTAGAAATGAAAAAGTAACAGTTGGACCATTAATAGATTTAGCTGCTGCAGAACTTTTTGAGAAAGCTATAAATGATGCAAAAGAAAAAAATTGCAAAATTTTGTTTGGTGGAGAAAGAAATAAAAACTATGTTAAACCTGCATTAATAGAAGCAAATAAAAATGTTTTACCAGATTTATTAATATTCAAAAAAGAAATTTTTGCACCTATTGCTGCAATTGTTAAAGCTAGCGCTGAAGAAGCAATTGAATTAGCAAATAAGAGAAAATATGCTTTAGATGCATGCATTTTTGGAAAGGATTACAATAGAATAATTAAAATTGCTAATGAGCTAGAAGTAAATGCAATTTATGTTAACGACTTTCCAAAGCATGGAATTGGATTCTTTCCATATGGGGGAAGAAAAATTAGTGGAAAGGGAAATAATGGAATTGGATTTTTAATAGAAAGAACTTCTAGCTATAAATCAATTATTTTTTCTCTTGAATGATTTCACTATTAACAATTTATGGAAGAAAAATTATTTGAAAGAGCAAAAAAATTTTTGAAAGAAGCTGAAGATGATATTAAAAAAGGTTTTTTTGATTTGGCAGCTTTTCATTTAGAGCAATCACTACAATTATTATTAAAAGCTATTTTAGCTAAAAAAGTTGGGTATTTTTCTAAAACTCATTCTCTTGAAATATTAAAAGAAGAAATTAAAAAAGTTGAACCAAAAATTTTTAGGCTATTGGAAAAAAACAAAATTATACTAGCAAATTTAGAAAGAGCTTACATTGGAGCTAGATATTTGCCATTTGAATATTCAAAAGAAGAAGT
>JAGDWU010000047.1:3298-5068 GCA_023256115.1 Candidatus Aenigmatarchaeota archaeon
CGTTTAAAATTGCAAATCTAAAATGAAAGGAATAGATATTGCATTAGAAATTTGGAAAAGAAAAGAAAAAGTTTTTAAAAATTATAAACAAATTGCCAAAAAAATAAAAAGTTGTGCAAAGAAGATTTTAAGAGATGAAAATGTTAAAGTATTAGTATTTGGAAGTGTTGTAAAAGGAAATTATAATCCGTTAAGTGATTTAGACATTTTAATAATAAGTGAGAAATGTGATAAAATAAAATATGGAGAATTTGTTAACAAAATTAAAAAGACTATTAAAAAAGATTTAATTGGAGTTGAATTCCACTTAGCTACTCCAAAAATATTTGAAAAATGGTACAAAAGATTTATAGATGAATATTATGAAATTTAAAGTTAGATTATGAAAAAGCTTAAATTGCTAACTCAAAACTTTCAAGTAAAAAAAGTTACTCAAATTGATTTGAAAAGCTATTTAACAAAAAGAGCCCCAAAAATAGAGATAAAAAATGAATTTTCAAGTTTTACTCCGCCAGAGGTTTTTGTTGGAAGATTTGGATATCCAAAAGTTTTTGTTGGTCCAATAATGACAAATAGCGAAAATCCGGAAGAATATGTTCTAACAGAAAAATGGTTTGGAAAATCTTTTAGCGAAATAGCAGATTTAATGCTAACTTCAATTAGAGGAGAACGTCTAGTAAATATTTACGATATTGAAAACAAAATTGTTCAAAAAATTCACGAAAGTTTACTATCAAAAAGCTATAGCGAAATAGAAGCAAAAATTTTAAAAATTAAAAGAAAATGTTTTTTTCATGAAGATTCAAAACCTTATGGACCAATTGCATTAATTGAAGATTTTAAAGTTAATTCTTGTAAAAGTGATCAAAGGGTTGAAAAAGTTTATTATGATAAAGATTTGAAAGCTTGTGATGCAATTTTAAATTTATATTTTAATAAAGTTGAAGTTTCGAAAATTCAGCAATATTTTAGTGCTGGAATGTTAGGAATAAAAAGAAAATTAGTTCCAACAAGATGGAGCATAACAGCTGTAGATGATACTATTTCAAAATTTTTAATATCAAAAATAAAAGAATTTAATGAAATAAATGAAATAAGAATTTACAATTTAAAATATTTAGCAAACAATTGGGTAATTATTTTGCTTCCATTGAAATGGAACTTTGAATACATTGAATTGTTTTATCCAAAAACAGTTTTTAAAAATTATTTTGCAATTGGTGGCGATTATGAAATTGGGAAGCCAATTGAAAGATATGCAGAAATTGGCGGTTGCTATTATGCTGCTAGATTAGCTGTTTCAGAAAAATTATTTAGAGAAAGAGTTCAAGCAACTGCAATTGTTTTAAGAGAAGTTTATAGCGATTATTTATTTCCAGTTGGTGTTTGGAATGTTAGAGAATCTGTAAGAAATGCACTAAATCAAAACTATGAAAAATTTGATAATGTAAATGATGCATTAAAAAGAGTTAAAGAATTATTAAAAACAGATATTTCAGTTTGGCTAAAAAATAGTTTTTTATTTAGAGCACTAATTAAAGATAATTTAAAAGTTTTTGTTTCATGAAATTTTTCACAATTGGACACTCAAACAAAAAATTAAAAGAGTTTATTAAAATTTTGAAAAAATATGAAATTGAAGTTTTAGTTGATGTAAGAAGATTTCCAACATCAAAGTTTGAACATTTTAAAAAAGAAAATTTAGAAAAAGCACTGAAAAAAGAAAGAATAAAATATATTATTAACCCATACAAGACGATAGGACCTAAA